>JALZCF010000601.1 GCA_030863245.1 Chloroflexota bacterium | reverse complement strand
ATACTAAGCCGAGCCCATGAAACCATAGTCGTAAAACGTAACCGGCACACGCAACATGCAACATGTGCGCAACACATGCGCGGGGCGCAGATGCAACATGCAACATGCAACATGCAACATGCAACAGCCCATCATACGGATAAATGGCAAAGACAGTAACGGCAACCAAACTAATTCGTGTCGCACCTGGCACCATCTGGAAAAAGTGGTGCGACTTGCCCCATTGGGCGAGGTGGCAGCCAGGAACGATAGAGGCGCGTTGGCTGGAAGGAACACCATGGGAGCCGGGGAGCACTTTCATCCTACTTCGGCGAGGGCCGTTCCGTCTGCTTCAGCGATTTCCTGGTATGGAGGCCCGCCGCTTTGTGGGCAAGGTGCTTTCGGTAGCCGAGGAACAGCTACTAGTATGGGAACTGACCCCGACGAGCATTGCCTGGTTCGGGCCCGTGGTGGTAGAGAGTGTGCGGCTCGACCCGGCGCCCGGTGGCACGACTGTTCTTCTCACCCTCACAGCTCATGGCCTTGGCCCCACTCTTTTCTCCTTCTTCTTGGGCGGTCCACTTAAAGCGCAAGTCGAAGCGACGCTAGAAGGATTGCACCGCGATCTCGCCTCGGCCGAGCGCCGTTTGTAGAGCGTCGAGCGGGAAGAAGGCTCCAAGAATATCACGCTATACCAAGACAACCCTATCAATCAGACAAGGAAATAGCATGCAAACCCATTTACGTGGCAAGGACATGATTACCACTCAAGAGTGGACGAAGAGTGAACTCGATACTATCTTTGAGGTAGCCAAAGAATTAAAGCTAGCACGAGCGATCGGTAAGGCACATCCCTACCTACGAGATAAGACCCTGGCGATGCTCTTCTTCTTCAGCAGCACTCGCACTCGCGCCTCGTTCGAGGCAGGGATGGCACAACTGGGGGGACACGCTGCGTTTATCGAGAGCTCGACCACCCAGATCTCCCATGGCGATACTGCGAAGGAGATCGGTGAGATTCTAGGACGCTACTACGACGGCATCGCTATCCGGCAATGTGATTGGGGGATTGGGAATCGATACATCCGCGAGGTGGCGGAGGCCAGCCGCGTGCCGGTGTTAAACATGCAGTGCGATATCTACCATCCCTTCCAGATTCTTGCCGACCTGATGACCATCATGGAGAAGCTTGGCGACCCACGCGGGAAGACGATCAATGTCTCCTACGCTTATGCCTCCAGCTATCAGAAGCCCCTCTCCGTTCCCCAATCCCTCATCCTCCTCATGACGCGCTACGGTATGAACGTGCGCCTCACCGCCCCCCCAGAGTTCCAGCTGATGGGGGATATTGTCCAGCAGGCGAAGGAGAACGCGCGCCGCTCCGGTGGTGCATTTGAGCAGTTGGACGACTTTGACGCGGGCTTCCGAGGTGCTGATGTCGTGTATCCAAAGAGCTGGGGCAGCTGGATGACAACGGAGGATTCCGAGGAGTCAGCCCGCATCGGCCAAAAGTATACGCACTGGATCACCGACTCGCACCGGATGCGCCTTGCGAGGGAGGGCTGTGGCTACATGCACTGCCTCCCGGCAGATCGCAACATCGAAGTCACCGACGAGGTCATCGAAGGGCCCAACTCCTGGGTGTACGATGAGGCGGAGAACCGGCTGCACGTGCAGAAGGCCGTCATGGCGCTGACAATGTGAGACGTAACGCATAAACGTAAATCGTGGCCACCTGTTCTCAGTCGTTCCCATACCCGAAGAAGCCCGGCCTTCCTACCCTATTACGTTTTGCGTTTTAACGACTGCTCGAAGTAGAGCTAGGATCCAAAGATGGAAACAATAATCGATACAATACCCGATCCTGCCACACCCGATCGCTCGCATCCCATCGCTGTCGTGGCGATCGGCGGCAACTCACTGATCACCGACAGCAAGCATCGCGAGGTGCGTTATCAATGGGATGCGGTGCGTGAGACCGCCAAGCACGTCGCAAATATGATCGAGAGTGGCTGGACAGTGGTGGTGACGCATGGCAATGGGCCCCAGGTTGGCTTCATCCTCCGGCGCAACGAGCTGGCTGCCCATGAGGTGCATCCAACACCACTCGACCTCATCGTGGCTGACACACAGGGGAGCATCGGATACATGCTCCAACAGGCATTGAACAATGAGTTCACCCGGCGAAACCTCTACCGTCGCGCCTTCACGATCGTGACGCAGGTGCTGGTGGATCGAGATGACCTAGCCTTCCAGAATCCCACCAAGCCGATCGGCTCCTTTATGGATGAGGAGCAAGCACGCCAGATGAAAGAACAGGGATGGGATGTGGTAGAGGACGCAGGGCGCGGCTGGCGCCGGGGCGTCGCTTCGCCCGAGCCGAAGACGATTGTCGAGCAGGATGCCATCGCGTCAGCCGTCAAGGAGGGTTGGAT
>JALZCF010000560.1 GCA_030863245.1 Chloroflexota bacterium | reverse complement strand
CTACTACCCTGTCGCCCTCTACTGTCGGCAGCGTTTTGCCAACGGGGATTTCGGGCGCTTTGTCTATGGCGAAGGCGAATACCTACATGACATGTTCGTCGGCTTCTATGAGGCCTACCAATATAGTGGGGGAGAGCAGTGGAAGCGGACTGCCAGTTTCCCGCCGATGCTTTATCCCTCTCACTCTACCAGTATGATCCTCTCCGTTACGGGGGCAAGGATGACGGAGGTGGCGTGCATGGGCTGGGTTGACGACCATCCCGATGGAGTGTTTCGTGCTGATGTGAGCCTATGGGGAAACGTGTTCAGCAACGAGACCGCCCTGTTTCGCACCTCGGATGGCGGAATGTGCCGTACTAACGAGTTCCGGCGAGTTGGCTACCACGCCTCGCCTGAAGTGCGAATGAGTCTTTTCGGTACCGAAGCGAATTACGAGGAGCAAACCAACGCGCGCGTGTGGAATACGCGGAATCGCGCTGAAACGCAGGATTTGACCGAGATGCTTGCCTGCCGAGATCGTGAGATCAGCGTGGTAGAGGAGCATGGGTCAGCTGAAGCGAGTACCTATCTCTTTCGTAACCTCTCGGACGTGCACCCCGTTGAGCGATTGCCCCGGGAGTTTGCGGGGCTGGAGAATGGCCACGAAGGATCGCACCAGTTCCTCGCGCTCGACTTCATCGAGGCATGCATCAGCGAGAGCTTGCCCCCTAACCATGTATGGCAGGCAGCGCGGTATTGCGCGCCAGGCATCGTCGCCCACGAGTCTGCCCAGCGTGGGGGGGAGCTGCTGAAAATTCCTGATTGGGGTGGTCCGGGGATGCGTGGAGCGTAGAGCGTAAAGCGTAAAACGGCATGGGAGCTATGGGAGCTGTGGGAGCTTGCAGCGTTACTGGTGTTGAAGGTCAACACGCGTTCGTGTGAAAGGAGTTTTATGAGTACGCCTATTGCTATTCAGCTGTATACGGTGCGGGAGGCGCTGGCGCGGGATTTTGAGGGCACGGTGAGGCGGATCGCGGAGATCGGGTATGCGGGTGTTGAGCCTTTTCCGTCCCCCAGCATTAGGCCGCGGGAGGCGAGTGAGCTGTTTCGCTCGTTGGGGCTGGCGGTGCCGAGCGTCCATGTGGCGATGCCGGATGGGCCGCAGGGGGAGGAGGTGTTGGAGACGGCGGATGTGCTCGGCTGCTCGCGCATTGTCTCGGGTCTGGGCGCGGAACATTACCGGAGTCTCGAGCAGGTCAAGCGGAGTTGTGAACGCTTCAACAAGGCCAGCAAGATCGCCTCGGCCCATGGCCTCTCGTTCGGCATTCACAATCATTGGTGGGAGTTTGAGCCGGTCGAGGGGCGTTACCCCTACCAGGTCATGATGGAGTATCTGGACCCGTCCGTCTTCTGGGAGATTGATACGTATTGGGTCAAAACAGCGGGGCTAGATCCGGCGCGGGTCCTGCGGGAGCTGGGCGAGCGGGTGCCCCTGCTGCACATCAAGGATGGCCCTGCTGTGAAAGGCGAGCCGATGGTGGCGGTGGGGCAGGGGAGCCTGGACGTTCCGCGCATCATCGAGGCGGGGGATGGACAGGCGGAGTGGCTTATCGTCGAGCTGGATAGCAGTGCGACCGACATGATGGAAGCGGTCGAAGAGAGTTACCGCTACCTCGTAGAGGAAGGATTGGGCCGTGGAACGACCGGTTAAAGTTGGCCTTATCGGCTGTGGCAATATCAGCGGGCAGTACCTCAAGAGCTGTGCTACCTTTCCCATCCTCGACGTCGTGGGCTGTGCGGACATCGTGGAACGGCAGGCGGCGGCGCGGGCGGAGGAGTTCGGCATCCGGGCGCTGACACCCGAGGCACTGCTGGCCGATCCGGAAATCGAGATTGTGGTCAATCTGACCATCCCCGCGACACATGCCGAGGTCAGCCTGGCAGCCATCGAGGCCGGGAAGCATGTCTACAGCGAGAAGCCACTGGCTGTGACGCGTGAGGCGGGCCGGCGCATCCTCGAAGCGGCGCGGGAGCGGGGGCTGCTCATCGGGTGTGCGCCTGATACCTTTCTGGGTGGCGGGCTGCAGACTTGCCGGAAGCTCGTCGACGATGGATGGATCGGCGAGCCGGTGGCCGCCACGGCGTTTATGACGAGCCGCGGCCCGGAGTCCTGGCACCCGAACCCAGACTTCTTCTATCAGATAGGTGCAGGGCCGATGTTCGACATGGGGCCATACTACCTCACCGCGCTTGTCCACCTGCTGGGACCCGTACGGCGGGTGACCGGCTCTACCCGGCGCTCTTTCCCGGAGCGAGTGATTACGAGTGAGGGCCGCCATGGCGAGCGCATCCCGGTGGAGGTAGGGACCCATGTGGCTGGCGTGCTCGATCTCGAGAGCGGACCGGTGGCTACCTTGATCACGAGCTTTGACATTTGGTATGCGAATTTGCCCCGCATCGAGATCTATGGGTCTGAGGGTAGCTTGGGGGTGCCGGACCCCAATACCTTCCGCGGCCCCGTGCGATTGCGCCGAGCGGGCGCGGAGGAGTGGAGCGAGATCCCGCTCACGCACCACGTTCCGATCGGGCGGGGTATTGGGGTAGCAGATATGGCGTATGCGTTGAGGTATGACCGGCCGGTGCGTGCCAGTGGAGAGATGGCCTACCACGTCCTTGACCTCATGCACAGTTTTGAGGAGGCGTCCCAGTCCGGCCAGCACATCAAGATCGAAAGTCATTGCGAGCGGCCGGCGCCGCTGCCGACGGGGTTGGTGGCGGGCTATCTCGATAGGTAGCAGGGGCGCGACAGCGTAATACCAGTTGCGGAGTGAACCACCGTGAAAGAGGGAGACTGGAGACTGGAGACTAGAGACTGGAGAACGGACGATGGATGTTCGTGCGACTGTGCGGTTTCGTGACACAGTTGGTATAACGTTGGCGTAGCGAGTAGGAGCCATGTTTGAGTGGGAAGTTACAGATGAGGAGATTGGCCTGGCGACGGAGGAGCCGAGCCCTCCGCGCGGGTCGCGTTGGCGTGGATTACTACCTGTCCTGTTCGTCGTGGCTCTTGCTGGTTTTATCTTGTGGTGGCGATTCCACCAACAGCAGGTGGAGCTACGCACCGATTTCAACGACGTGGTGCAGAGCGAGGCAAGGCTGATGAGTTTTGGCCAGCAGGAGGAAGCCGCCTCGCTTCGCGATCCCGAGGCCCCGGCGGTGTGGACCTTTCTATACGAGGAGCAGTTCCGCTGGTCGCGCACGCTGCCTGCGCTGCCGTCGGTCCGGGATGTGACGCTAGAGGATAAAGAGACGGCAGTGGTTGACGTGGCCTGGCCGCTGCCGGCTGCGAACGGGAGCGAGTCCAATGAGGTCATCGCGCAGCAGAGGTACCGGTTGGTACGTGGCCGGTGGCGGCGCACGCCATCCGAAGCGGAGCCAGAGGGGCGCTATACAGAACACTTTTACCTGTACGGTAACCCTGAAGAGCTTGATGCCCTCACCGATGCGTTGGCGCTGGATGCGCTCTGGGAGCACCTCGACGCGCACTGGCCGACCACATCGCGCCACCGGGCTCCCGTCACCATCATCGTCGAGCCGCAGATTTACGGACGGACGGTGCTGCTGAACGACGATCTGTTCGTCGTCAATACCCCTCGCTTTGCCCCCACCCTCGCGCCCCCTGAGTGGCAACGGTCGGTATCGGAGGCGCTGCCGCTTTCGGACGGGGCGCGGTACCGGATGAACGTCATAGAGGCCTACCTCTACCGCTCCCTCTCCTCTGGATGGGCGCGGGAGCTCCGCGGCCAGCAGCTGGTGAATTTTCTGGAGTTTTACCGCCAGCTGGTTCAAGCGGAGGCACGCCGCTGGGCGTTGAACGAGGAGGAGCGGCAGGTGGTTCGTGATCGATGGCGCGAGGAGCTGAAAGAGGAAAGCGTTTCTCCCTTTGACGGCGACTTACTCTTGCCGGTTACCAAATTGCAGGAGCTGTCGACCGCGGAGCGGGAGCAGGTGTGGGCGGAGCAGCGGCGGCGACGGCTTGCCCTGGCGCTCCTGCTTGAGCAGCTGGTTGACGAGGAAGGCGG
>JALZCF010000537.1 GCA_030863245.1 Chloroflexota bacterium | reverse complement strand
CAGCAGGGCTGTGGGTGGGGATCTACTGGGGAAGCTTAGCCAGTGGACGCCTCTTTTTTGGAGCGGTGGTCGAGCGGGTGGGCACGACGCGGTTGCTACGCATCAGCCTGCTAGGTGCCCTGCTCGGAGCGCTTCTGCTCGCGATGCGCATCGCGCCTGTGATAAGCTTTGTTGGTCTGTCGCTAGTAGGTCTGTCACTCGCGCCCGTCTTTCCTTCCTTGATGTCGCAGACGCCGGGACGCGTTGGGGCGCGCCTTGCCAGCCATGCAGTGGGCTTTCAGGTCAGCGCCGCAGTCCTGGGGGGTGCGACGATTCCCAGCGTGACGGGGATCGCGGTGCAGCAGGTTACTCTTGAGGTGGTTGGCATGGTTCTCGTCGCGTTGGCACTGTCGTTGACCCTGTTGCATGAAGGATTGCTCGTGCTTGTACGCCGCAGGGAGGGCGACAGACTCACGGCAGGATAGATCCAAGTCCTGCTCTTCTACACTACATGCCATGTGTGACCTTGCGTTCGCGCTTGTTTCTGTCTACTATTGACATGACCGCGACGTCCGCAATATGAGCTCTGTCACTGGAACCATCCTATCAGACTCTTCTTGACAGAGCAGGAGCCAGGACAGTGCCATGCACACCACCTACCAATACAAAACCTACCCCTATCGTCCTGTGCCGGAACAGCTAACGGGCAAAACGGTGCGCCACCCAGTTATCGTGATCGGTGCGGGGCCAACCGGTCTGACGGCGGCAAGCGATCTGGCCCGCAAGGGGATCGACGTGGTCGTGCTGGATGCTAAAAGCCGGGTGAGTGAGGGGTCCCGGGCGATCTGTTTCGCCAAGCGGTCGCTGGAGGTCTTCGATCGGTTGGGTGTGGCCGAGCCGATGCGCGCCAAGGGCGTGACGTGGAACACGGGCAAGGTGTTCTTCAAGGGTGATGAGGTCTACCAGTTCAACTTGCTCCCAGAGGAGGGGCATGCCCATCCCGCTTTTATCAACCTGCAACAGTACTACGTCGAACAGTTCCTGATCGAGGAATTGGAAGCGCAACCGAACGCCGAGATACGATGGCTCAACCGTGTCGTAGACGTCAAGCCCCATGAGGACCACGTGCGCTTGACGGTAGAAACGCCTGACGGACAATATGAGACGGAGGCGGAGTGGGTGATCGCGGCAGATGGGGTGCGGAGCGTCACGCGCGAGAAGTTGGGTCTGGATTTCGAGGGAATCGTCTTCGAGGGGAAATTCCTCATCACGGATGTTGTGATGAAGGCGGATTTCCCCCCGGAGCGCTGGTTCTGGTTCGATCCGCCCTTCGGTAGCGGGCACTCGATGTTGCTCCATAGCCAACCAGACAACGTGTGGCGGATCGATATCCAACTGGGGCCCGATGCCGATCCGGAGGAGGAGAAGAAGCCGGAGCGGGTCATCCCGCGCATCCAGGCGATGCTGGGGGAGGAGATCGATTTTGACCTGGAGTGGGTGAGCGTCTACACCTTCCACTCCCGCCGCCTCGACCAGTTCGTGCATGGGCGCGTCCTCTTCGCGGGCGATTCGGCCCACATCATGTCGCCGTTTGGAGCGCGGGGTGCCAATAGCGGCATCCAGGATGCGGACAACCTGGTGTGGAAGCTGAATCTGGTGATGGAGGGGAAAGCCCCCTACGAACTGCTGGAGAGCTACAACCACGAGCGGTTGCATGCGGCGAAGGAGAACCTGCTCTACACCGAGAGTAGCACCGAGTTCATCTCGCCAGACAGTCCGGCCGATCTGGCACTGCGCGATGCGGTGCTGGAGCTGGCGCAGGAGTATGAATTTGCGCGCCCACTCATCAACAGCGGGAGGCTATCGACCGCGACAGTGGTGATGGACTCGCCGCTCAACACGTCCGATTCCGACGAATGGAACGCGCCGGTCGTGGTAGGAGGGCCGTGCGCGGACGCACCGGTGCAGCTCGCCGGTGAGGATACCTTTTTCCTGAAGCAACTCGGCGACGAATTCGTGGGACTGTTATGGGTGGGGTCGGTGGATGCGTTGCTGTCTGAGACGCACCAGAACCTTCACGACCTCTCGCGAAGAGAGATCCCGATCCGGCCGCTCCTCATCACGAGCGAGTCCTTCGCCCGGGCCGCAGTCGACGAGCTTCCCGTCGTCTGCGATGGCCAGGGCCTCCTGCAGCAGCGCTACGATGCGACGCCCGGCACCTACTACCTCGTGCGACCGGACCAATACGTCTGTGCTCGCTGGCGCAAGTTTGACCTGGAAAAGGTGCGCGATGCCCTGGCGCGGGCGTGTTGCTTGCGGCGCGATTCTTGATCGATGGCGAAGCTGAAAACCGACCCACGGATCCAAGCGCCGGATCTCTTCTACAAGGCGCTGGCGCAGCTGCACGATGGCCTAAGCGCCGAGGATAGCCTGCGCGTCAACTCCAAGCTGATCCTCCTCCTCGCCAACCACATCGGTGATCACGAGGTACTGATGGAGGCGATCGAGAGGGTGAGCGCGAACGAGCGGGCACGCGCCGACGACTCACAGAATTGAGAGGGAGGTTATTATAGTAGGAGCTGTGAGAGCTGTAGGAGCTTACGGATCTCAATGTACGGATATCAGTGTGTGGTAGCTCCCATAGTTCCCACCTAAAAGGAGAAGGCACATGGCCAAACCATTTGCATCGACGGCGGACACCGAGACCCAAAGGGCGCAGTTGACCGAGCTTGCGCCTGATGTGTATGGGTACATCAGCGATTTTGACCCGAATACGGGGGTGATTATCGGTGAGGATGAGGCGATGGTGATCGACTGTCGCGCGACGCCTCAGCTGGCGCGGGAGATGATCGAGGATATTCGCAGCGTCACGGAGAGGCCGATCACCCGGATCTTCCTCACCCACTACCACGCCGTGCGGGTGATGGGACGGGCCGCCTTCACGGAGGCACACGACATCATCGCGAGCCGCAACACGTTGGACCTTATCCGAGAGCGGGGGCAGCAGGATTTTGAATCCGAAG
>JALZCF010000521.1 GCA_030863245.1 Chloroflexota bacterium | reverse complement strand
ACCTTCACCATCGACTGGGCCAATCAGCAGGCCACGTGTCCCGAAGGCCACCTCAACCGCGTGGAAAGCGCGCTATGACAAACGCGCGGGGATTGAGGGTACCCTATCCCAGGGCGTACGGGCCTTTGAGTTACGGCAGACGCGGTATGTGGGCCTGCAAAAGACCGCGCTGCAACATATTCTGACGGCGGCAGCGATCAACGTGTCCCGCCTCACTAACTGGCTTACTGAGATTCCGCATCGTGAGGTGCGTCCATCCCGCTTCGCCGCCCTCGCTCCTGCTGCCTGAAGGGCGTGGATGGAATTCGCCAACACTATCCAATACTTGTCGCGTGCCGGATCGGGCTCGCCCTCGACGATGAGGAAGGCTTTGCGACCCTTAACGAGGCGGCCGAGCCCGTGGTCGACTAGGACATAGGTGCCCGGGTGATCAACCGTGAACTCGACGACGATCAGGCCGTACATGCCGTTGGCGATATGGTGCGGCACCATCGGCGTGGCGCAGTGGTAGACGTAGACGCCGGGGTTGAGCGCCTGGAAGGTAAAGACTTGCTCTTCGCCTGGTGCGGGCTGCGTGATACTCCCACCGCCGTGATACCCCGTCACGGCGTGCAGGTCGATCGAGTGTGCAAAGGCGCTGTCCTCACGATTCTTCATCGAGAGTTCTACCGTATCACCGACCCGTACGCGCAGCATGGGGCCGGGACGAAGGTAATGCCCTCGCTGGTGCCCTTCTCCATGAACTGGGGTGTGTGAGCACCAAACTGCTCGATCACCACATCGTGCATCATGCCATCGCCGTTCACGAGTGTAAGCTCGACAGTTGTGCCAGCAGGGACTTTCAGGTCAGGGTTGATGACACCATCTATGTCGCTCCCGACTCCCTTTGCTCTCACTCCACTCACAGCGATGGTAGTGGCCCACCGGAGCTAGCTTTCGCTGTAGCGCGCGCCAACGGAATAAACTTTATGGTCTTGACGGACCATTCCTTATTAGTCAGTGACACCCAAGGAGTTGGTGTGCTTGGGGACGGCAGCGACTGCCAACCCTTCCACTGCATTTTAGCGCTTTCATGTTTGACCTTTTGGAAGGCTCAGATCTCTGATGATGGCACACAATGGGACGTGTCGGACGCAAAAAAGAGCTACCGATATGTGGGGGAATGGGAAGGCATTAGAACAGGGGTTCGTACATAGCAACAGAGACCATGCTTGCCGCATGGCCCCTGATACTGTCTTCGTAAGGAGGAGAAAGACTCTCTTAAGATACCGCCTTCTTAAGGCCGCACCAGTACTGTCAATAACCCGATATTCCCTCCATCGTAGGTTTGCTCGATGCTAAAGCCGCAGAGATGGGTTCTCATACGACGCGGGCGCGCAGGGTAGCGCCTCCCTTCAAGTCCGCTAATTCCATATCTACCAGACGGAGGAAATCGCTGGCGATGGGCAGCAATTGGTTGATCAAGTGTAGCTGCATCCTTTCGTCCCGATACCACATCTGCTCTGTCCAGGCACGCGCGAGGGCGGCGGGCTCCGGTGGCTCGGCGTTGAGATAGCCACGCAGGAGCGGTGCAGCACCGCGCATCAAGAAGTGTTCGTCGAACAAGGATTCGCTCAGGAGCGGATGCTGGCGCACGAAGGCCTCGTAGGCACGCTGCGCGGCCTGGCGCAGATAACGCGCTTGGAAGTCTTGGACCAGCCAGCCGATGATTCTTTCCTCGATTTTCAGCCAGATATTCACGATTCCCTCTCCTTTCGCGTGTAGTTGTCGCTGCCCATAACGGCGCAACAATGGTTTGACCATGGCACGATCAGTGGCCGGGTCTCGGCTTGTGTACTTACCTGTATTCTATCAGGGGAGCGTCTTGAAAGCGTCACAGGGAGCATCTTGAAATCATCTCAGGCAATACCTTCTGTCTAACTCGCTAACTCGTACGATCCCAAGCTCTGCTGCGTCTTGGCGCATTAGAGCTAGATTGGCTTCTGTTTGATACTTTGTTTTGCACTTCTTGTTCTGCTGCTTATAATCCCCCAGAACGAGCTCGCCTACCTCTTTAAATCCGCGTTCTTAAGACGATTTTTGTGACGTTTTCAAGACGGTTGCTGATTAGAATAGGGTTAGATTAGAGACTAATGAACGATCGCAGGAGGGAGCATCACATGTATCGTAGCGGGTTCATGAAGGTAGCAAGGTCCATCTGCCGCGCAATGATCCTTTCGGCCGTGGCGGTGGGCCTGATAGGCGGAGCGTTGGCGGGCGTGGAAGGCGCGATTAACGGTGTCATCCTTGGAGGAAGCTTTGGGCTGATGGGGGGTGTCTTATCACTCCTCGGCTACTTCTTTTTAGACGACTCGCAAAGCGAGGCCGATCTGCGCTGGCACGGTGGGTGGGGGTCCGAGGATAAATCTCCTTGAGGGCAATGCTT
>JALZCF010000492.1 GCA_030863245.1 Chloroflexota bacterium | reverse complement strand
GGAGTGATGGAGCGCGGGGGGTGGGATGTGATGGGTCGGTTGGTTGAGGAGTATCATAGTTTGTTGGTGGGGGGTGATCCGGCGGGGGAGTGGGAGGGACTGCGAGAGGGGATGGAGGCGCGTGGGTTGCGGTTCAAGGAGCGGTATATCTGTAACGTGCTCCGCCCGTTCTTGCTTCCAGAAGGGCACTTCGCGGAGGTGGCGGCGGTGAGTGAGGATTTTTTCGGTGCGATTCGTACGCTCTACCAGTGGCTTATGGAGGATGGTGCACTGCGGGCCCAGGTGGGGCTGAGTGAGGTTGAGGAGGCAGCCCTCCATATTGAGCCTGGCTTCCCCTCTCCAGATGGTATTGGGCGGTTGGATGGTTTCTTGGACAGAGAGGGTACGCTCCGCTTCGTGGAGTACAACGCGGATAGTCCCGGAGGTATGGCTTTCGGACAGGCTTTAGCTGAACTGTTTCTTGAGATGCCCACCATGCAGCGCTTCGCCGCGCGCTACAGGCTGTCTGTCATCTTGCCCATCGGCGATATTCTGGCGTCGCTGCTGTCCCACTACCGTGAGTGGGGTGGCAAGAAAGAGCGGCCCACGATCGCCATTGTCGATTGGGAGGGGATGGGAACGGCGGGCGAGTTCGTTCTCTGTCGCGACTACTTTAACGAGGCTGGCTGTCCCTCCGTAATCACCCATCCAGACGCGCTCGCAGTGCGTGATGGGCAGCTATGGGATGAGCAGAGCGGTCAGAGCATCGATATCGTTTACAAACGTGTCCTTGTCGGAGAGTTGCTGGAGCGCCTCGGCCTGGAGAATGTGTTGACCGAAGCGATGCGACAACATGTCGCCTGCGTCGTCAACTCCTACCGCGCCCAACTCATCTTCCAGAAATCTCTCTTTGCCCTCCTCTCCGAGTGCGGCGACGACCCTCGATTCTCACCCGCGGAGCGGCGCGCTATTCGAACCCACCTTCCGTGGACGCGCATCGTTCGTGAGGGCTACAGCGACTATCATGGTCAGCGTGTAGATCTAATCGACCATCTTCTGATGAAGCAAGAGGAACTTGTTCTTAAGCCGAATAGTGAGTATGGTGGCAAGGGAGTCATGCTGGGGTGGGAGTGCTCGAGCGAGGCGTGGCGGAACGCATTAGAGGAGGCCCTTCGCAGTGACCAACCCTACATCATCCAGGAACGCATCTATGTCAGAACGGAGCCCTTCCCCCTCCTACGCGATGGAGCTCTTCGCTTCGAGGAGCGCTTCATGGATATCGATCCTTATGTGTATGCGCCCGGCAAGGTGATCGGAGCTGGCGTCCGTCTCGGCTCTAGCGGACTGCTCAATGTGACGGCGGGAGGGGGGAGCGCGGTTCCCTTGGTGCTGGTGAGCGGGCGCTCCGACAGGTAAGGGGCCTCATGTGGTAGAGCCATTGATGGCTGCCACCCACTCCCGAAGTTCTTCCTCGCTGACTACCCTGACCCCCAACTTCTCTGCCTTCGCGAGCTTGGAGCCGGCGTGCTCGCCCGCCAGCAGAACGTCAGTGTTGCCGCTGACGCTGCCGGTGACCTTGCCGCCCAGGTGCTCGATAAAAGTCTTGGCCTCGCCGCGCGTCAACGTAGGGAGGGTGCCGGTGATGACGAAGGTAAGGCCCGTCAGGGGCAAGGCTTCTTCTTCTCTGGGTGCGGCCCGCTGGCTCTGGAAGCTGATGCCAGCGGCGCGCAGCTTCTCGATGAGGGCGCGATTCCGATCAAGGTTGAACCACTCAACCAAACTCCTCGCGCTGATTGGGCCGATACCGTGGATTGCCTCCAGTTCTTCCTCTGTCGCCTGCATGAGGTCGTCGAGCGAGTCGTAGTGCTCGGCGAGCAGCTCCGCGACGGTGGAGCCGACGAAGCGGATGCCGAGGGCGGTGAGCAGGCGCGCCATTCCTCGATTTTGGCTGCCTTCGATACTTTCGATGAGATTCTGGGCGCTCTTCTCGCCGAACCCCTCCAATTCTTCAAGTTGATCGGCCTTCAGGTGGTAGAGGTCCGCCACGTCCTCAAGCAACCCTAGCTCGACGAAGCGTTGGGCGAGGCGGGAGCCAAAGCCGTCAATACCCATCGCGCCGCGCGAGACGAAGTGTTCCACCTGGCGTACCAGTTGGGCCGGGCAGGCGGCATTCGGGCAGTAGTAGTTTGCCTCCCCCTCGGGACGAGTGACGGGAGCGCCGCAGGCGGGGCATTTGTCGGGCATGCGCCACTCCCGTTCCTCGCCAGTGCGCATCTCTATGAGAGGCTCGATGACTTTCGGGATGACATCGCCCGATCGCTTGACGACGACGTGGTCCCCGACCCGTAGGTCTCGCTCCCGTACGTAATCCTCGTTGTGCAAGGTCGCATTCGAGACAACCACCCCGCCAATCTCGACCGGCTCGAGGATCGCATTCGGGATGAGCACGCCGGTGCGGCCGACGTTGGTCCAGATGTTGAGCAGCTTGGTCACTGCCTCACTAGCGGGAAACTTCCAGGCGAGGGCCCAGCGTGGCTCGCGCCCCGCGACGCCCAACTCCGCTTGGAGGGCAAAGCTGTTGACCTTGAAGACGATGCCATCTACCTCGTAGTCGAGGGTATCGCGCAATGCCATCCACTCTTTCGCGTAGTCGATAGCCTCCTCAAAGTCGGTAAAACAGCGAACGTGCGGGTTAAGCGGGAAGCCGAGGGCGCCCAGGTAGCCCAGGGCATCCCACTGGCTGGGCAGCTCTACCCCTTCGACGTAGCCGACGCCGTAGGCGAAAAAGGAGAGGGGACGCTGCGCGGTGATGGAGCTATCCAAGAGACGGAGCGAGCCAGCCGCAGCATTGCGGGGGTTTGCAAAGATCTTATCGCCCACCTCCTCCTGGCGCCGGTTCAGCCGCTCAAAATCGGAGATCTTCATGTAGACCTCGCCGCGTACCTCCACCTGCTCGGCAACTGCTGGATTCGGC
>JALZCF010000443.1 GCA_030863245.1 Chloroflexota bacterium | reverse complement strand
CCCCTACATGGTCCGCCGCTTCAACTTCCTGGAATATGTCGATGAGATTCCCATCCTGCAGGAGTTACGTAATCCGGATGTATCCGTGCGGCCTTCAGGAGTGATGGAGAAGTGTACCTACTGCGTGCAGCGGATCAATGCTGCTCGACGGGAGGCCAAGAAGGAGAACCGGCTGATCCGCGATGGCGAGGTGACACCTGCCTGTGCGTCTGCCTGCCCCACACGTGCCATCATCTTCGGTGACATAAGTGATCCGGATAGCGACGTTGCGCTGCTCAAGGCGCAGCCGCACAACTATGGCCTGCTGGCGGAACTCAACACCCAGCCACGCACGACCTACCTCGCGCGGCTCTACAACCCGAACTCGGAACTGCTAGAAGAGTGAGCGGCGCCGCTTCAGGTATCGAATCTCGGCAGACTGGGCTAGATCCCCGACTCATATTGGACGCTGGATGCCTCATAGTAGGTTATCACCGACAGGCGAATAGATCATGTTAGAAGAAGTCCGACAACCTCGCAGAGATGGTCGAGCGGAGCAAGAGTCCCCTATCCAGCCGGGACATACACCGGCAACCGTTACGGACAAGATCAGCACGCTTGTCCTAGAGAAGGCCACACCTCTCTGGTGGTGGTTGGGATTTGCGGTTGCATTCGCACTCGTCATGCTGCTCCTGTACGCGGTCGCGGACTTGCTCGTACGAGGGGTCGGAATCTGGGGCATCAACATCCCCGTCGCGTGGGGGTTTGCGATCACCAATTTTGCCTGGTGGATCGGCATCGCACACGCTGGCACGCTGATCTCCGCGCTCTTGTTGCTCATGCACCGGGAGTGGCGCATTTCGGTTAGCCGCTTCGCCGAGGCGGCGAGCCTCTTCGCGCTCGCCGCAGCGGGACTGTTCCCGATCCTTCATCTGGGTCGCCCCTGGCTCTTCTACTGGATGGTGCCCTACCCCAACACGATGGGATTGTGGCCACAGTGGCGTAGCCCACTCGTGTGGGATTTCTTTGCGATTGGTGCGCATGCTCTGCTATCCATCATGTTTTGGTACGTTGGATTAATTCCCGATCTGGCAACGCTGCGTGATCGGGCGCGCAAGCAGTGGATCAAGAAGGTTTATGCCCTTCTGGCACTCGGTTGGCGGGGAGATGCGTTTCACTGGCAGCAGTATCGCAGAGCCTACTTCCTGCTGGCCGCTCTGGCGGTGCCACTTATCTTCTTCGTTCATAGCATCATCGGGATGGATTTTGCCGTTGCTATCCTTCCCGGTTGGCACTCTACCCTCTTTCCCCCTTACTTTGTGGCCGGTGCCATTTTCTCGGGCTTTGCCACGGTGGTGATGATCGCGATCCCCTTGCGTGCCCTCTTTCGGTTACACGATCTGATTACGGCGCATCACCTCGACAATATAGCGAAGATCATCTTGGCCTCCGGCCTGCTCATCGTCTATAGTTATCTGGTACAATTGTTCGGGTCATGGTACAGCGGTCGCGAGACTGAATGGCTACTAGTGATCGGTCGCACGCTTGGCCCCTACGCACCTACCTTCTGGACGATGATCCTAGCAAACGTCATGGTGATACAGCTGCTCTGGTTTCGCCGCATACGTACCAATGTGCTCGCACTCTTCGTAATTGCCGTCATCGTCAATATCGGTATGTGGCTGACGTACTTCATCATTGTGGTGACGAGCCTCTACCGGAATTATCGCCCGTCGATGTGGCGTCTATTCACGCCTACGTTCTGGGATTGGGCTACCTTTATCGGGACCATCGGGCTCTTTATAGCCCTGATGTTCCTATTCATTCGCCTCCTCCCGTTGATCCCGATCCATGAAATGGAGGAGCTTGTTGCCGAGGAGCAAGAGGGATGAGCGAGCACGAGCAACCTTGTTTGTATGGGTTGGTAGCCGAATTTGGGGATGAAGAGGCACTGCTCAGTGCCGCATGGCGTACTCGCAAGGCGGGCTACCATCACCTGCGGGCCTACACCCCGTTCCCGGTAGACGGCCTACCCGAGCTGCTTGGCAAGCGGGAAGGGTGGCTCCTGCCGCTCTTGGCACTTCTCGGCGGGCTCACTGGCGCCATCGGGGGATACGTCATGCAATACTATTCGGCCGTCATCGCGTGGCCCCTCAACGTCGCGGGACGTCCCTACAACAGTTGGCCCGCCTTCATTCCTGTTACCATCGGCATGATTATCCTGTTCGCTGCCGTGACGGTATTCATTGGCATGCTTGTCCGAAATGGTTTGCCTCAGCCCTACCATCCCATCTTCAACGTGCCCGAGTTCGAGCTGGCGTCCCAGAGCCGCTTTTTCCTATGTATCCTGGTGACGGATCCCAAGTTTCATATGGAGGAGACGAGACGTTTTCTACTTGCTCTGGAACCAAACAGGGTGCGTGAGGTTGGGTGCTAGCCTAGTATGGATGAAGGTACGGTGCATCGTCCCATGTTATTTTCGATTGCTGTGCATCGCGTATCTCTAAGTGCCGCGCTAGCGTGTTGTGCCCTCTGCGCGCTCTTTCTCGTTGGCTGCCGAAGCGGCCTGGCCGAACAGCCCAAGTTGACCAGGCCGTACGAGGAGAGCCCCATGTTTGGTCGTGCGGCCCGTGACCTGGTTCCCAACACGGTGCCCCGTGGCTATCTCCGCGACGACGAGCACCTCTATAGCGGGATGGTTGATGGGGAGCTGGTCGATATCTTCCCCATCGAGATTACCGAGGAGGTGCTGGCCCATGGGCAGGAGCAATATGATATATTCTGCGCGCCCTGCCACAGTTTCATCGGGGATGGGGAGGGTGTGATTGTCCAGCGAGGCTTCCCACAGCCTCCTTCCTTCCACACGGAACGTCTGCGCCAAGTGCCTGTTGGTTACATTTACCAGGTTATCACTGAGGGAATAGGTCATATGTACAGCTACGCCGACCGAGTTGCTCCGCTGGACCGCTGGGCGATCGCGGCCTATATCCGCGCGCTGCAGTTAAGTCAGAACGCTACACTCGATGATGTGCCGCCGCAGGAACGGCAGCGGTTAGAGATAGATGATTAGAGGGTGGAGAGCGAGGTCAAGGGGGAAGTGGTGATGAACATGCTTCAGTGGTTGTTTCGGGGCGCCAAGGCATGGACGGCTCGATTTCTTGCGTTCCTTGCTGGCTCGCTTGTCTACCTTGCTCGGCCCCATATAGAACGGCACGAGCCAGCGTTCTGTGATGCGGAAAGCCGGGGGCGAAATTTCCTGCAGTTGGCAATCATCGCAACCGTCATGATTCTTATAACGGGCTTCATCGTCGCCGCGCTGTGGGCTTCTCTCTTCTTCTATCCGCGCGAACTGGTGTTGGCTCGCGTGCCGGCCGAGCCCTTGATCGGGACGAGTCAGTTAGGTGCAATGCCCCGATTGGACGATGACACGGCCGAATTCCTTGACGAGCTGCGCGAGAGCCATATCGAGACATTGAACAGCTACGGTTGGGTGGATCGGGAGCGGGGGGTGGTCCGGATCCCGATCGAGCGCGCCATGGAGTTATTATCCAGTAGAGAGTAAGGTGCGAACGAACGACAGCCTCACGGAACAACAGGCAGCGGGCGGTGGGGGCGCCGAGCCGCTCAAACCCTTACGACAGATTGTAGAGCAGGAAATGTCGGAGGGGCTCAGCGAGATCAAACGCTCAACCCCGTCCCTGTTTTTGGCTGGCCTCTCGGCGGGTCTCGACGTCGGGTTTAGCCTGCTGTTCATTGCAGTGACGATGACGCTGGTCGAGGGCCAACTATCCGATCTGGTTATCGAGATTCTCATCGCGAACGCGTACGCGATCGGCTTCATCTTTGTGGTGATGGGTCGCTCGGCGTTGTTTACCGAGTACACGGCGCTGGCAACGCTGCCGGTGCTCACTGGCCGTGCCTCGCTTTCCTCACTCGCCCGCTTGTGGGGCGTGGTCTACCTCGCTAATTTAGTGGGAGGGGCGATCTTCGCTGCGCTTGCCGCCCTGCTTGGCCCTGCGCTAGGCGTCGTTGATCCCGCCATCTTTGGCGAGATCGCTCGTGGCGTGGTGGGGCATCCTTGGCAGATCATCCTGCTGAGTGGGGTGCTGGCGGGATGGCTGATGGGACTACTTGCCTGGCTTGTAGCCGCCGGGCGCGACACGATCAGCCAGGTCGTCTTCGTCTGGCTCGTTGCGGCATCCATCGGTTTCGGGCACTTCCATCACTCCATCGTCGGCACGATCGAGGTATTAGCGGGCATCTTTTCCGCTCAGGGCATCACCCTCGTCGATTTTGGTCACTTCCTTCTCTGGGCAACTGTGGGCAACGCGGTAGGTGGCGTCGTCTTCGTCGCCCTCATTGCCTACAGGCTTAATAGGAGTGAGAGGGCGACCACCCCCGGTTGACCTGAGGGAGCCGATGCCGAGCGGCACTATCCGTTCTGCTTGAGCCTCCTCGACTCATCTGCCGCACCGGGCGTCTCCATCGGCTCTCCCAGCAGATAGGCATCGCGTGCGATCACATGCGCGGCGACGGGTGTAGTCAGCAGCAAGAAGATGCCAATCAGAATCACCCGGAAAATGATCGCTGGCTCACCGGTGGTAGCGGCGGCCAGCAAGAACGGAGTAAGGCCGACGATCGCAGTCTTGCTCGCAGCATGAAGGCGGAGGTAGATGTCGGGCATCCAGATCAGCCCGTAAACTGCGATGGTGGAGATCACCAGCCCGAAGATCAGGAGCAGGTCGGCCAGCCAGGGAAGGGATGCCTGAATCACGAGAAGATCCTACCTTCGCTACGATACCTGGCTGCCGCCACCGTTCCGGTGAAGGAAAGCAGCGCGAGGATGAGCGCGGCGTCGAGGTAGTAAGCCGACCGGGTGGCATGGGCGAACAGCGTCAGAAGCGCGATCAGGATCATAGTAAAGGTCTCCAGCGCCAGCACCCGCACCAGGAGCGAGCGTGCCCGAACGATGAGAACAGCGCTCAACCCGAGCAGCGCTGTGATCCAGACCGCCGCCAGGTAGAAGACAACGGTATGCATTGCATAAACCTCCATAGTTAGGGAAAGACGCGCCGCTGGTAGCGTTGGTAGAACGCCTCATACTTTTCTCGGATTTGCTCGGGCTCCGTGGCGTCGAGCACGTGATACAGCATGATGTCGCGCTCCCAATCGATATCGACCAAGTAGGAGCCGGGCGACAGCGTCAGGGCAATCCCGGAGACGGCAACGCCGGTTGGCGAGCGCTCCCCGATCGGGACCTCCACGATTCCGGGCCGGTGGAGGGGACGGAGTCGAAGCACCACCAGCACTACCATCCAGGTTCCCTCTACGATATCAAACAGGACCATCAATGAGAATGGCACGAGGGCGACTATCCGTCCAAGTAGGTCGGGTAAGGGTGCTGGGCGCCCCGTGAAAAGAAAACGTTGCGTGCCCGCAAGCAGCACGCCGGAGAGAAGCGCCCCCATCAGGACATCCCACGGTGCCACACTCCCGAGCACCATCAGGTACGTCGCCGTGAGAAGCGCGAGCGAGACAAGCCATCGACTCATGGAAGTGCTCCTGTTAACGTTTGCGCCGCCTGCTGGCTCAATGCCAGGAGGGGCTCCGGCCACACGCCGAGGAGGGCGACGAGGCCTGCCAGGCCGAAGACCATCAGCCGTGTCGCCGCTGGACTTGCCGCTCCGCTCCTTTCGCCCTCCCAAAAGGCACGTTGATAGATCTGGAACATGTAGACAAAAGCCAGCGCGCTGCCCACGAACAGGATCGCGATGACGATCGCGCCTTCGCGTGCGATCCCTGCCTGGAACAGAGCTGCCTTCCCGAAGAACCCAATGGATGGCGGAACGCCTGCCACACTGAACGCCCCGATCGCGAAAGCCGCGCTAACCAACCACCCGCGCAGTCCTGTTGCCAGAAAGAGTACCATCTTGTTGAGGGCGTTCACGACCGCGTAGAGTATAGCAGCCGTGAGCCCCACGGGGCCACCGATGGCGAACGCGATCATGATGTACCCTGCCTGACTGATGGAGGAGTAGGCCAGCGCCTCCTTCGTTGTCCGGACCGAGACTGCCTGGTGAGCACCATACAAGGTGCTCAACACACCCAGAAGCAGGAGGACGGCGGCTCCCAACTCTCGTTCGCGCGGCAGGATATCCGCCCCGAAGCGAAGCAACCCGTAGCTACCGATGTTCGCCACCGCGCCACTCAAGATGGCTGCCACGGTCGTTCGGGTATCACGGTAGACCGGCGGCAACCAGAAGTGGAAGGGAAAGAGGCCAAGTTTCACGCTGAATGCCACGAAAATGATCGTGGCGATCAGAATCATCGAGCTGGGCTCGACGGTATCGGCCCACAAGGCGATATGGCGCATGTCAAGCGTCCCGGTAACATGGTAGAGCGCCACGACCCCACTGAGAAAGAGGACCGACCCTACCAGATTGACCACCGTGAAGATCAGGGCAGCCCGCGTCTCGCGTGCCTGCTCCCCATAAGTGGCGAGCACGAAGGCCGCTGTCATGGATACCTCGAAGAACACGTAGAAGTTGAAGGCATCCCCCGTTATGAACAGGCCGCTCAGGCCTGCCGCCATGAAGAGGACGATTGCGGGATAGATCCGCGAATGGACGCCCTCGATGACCTCGTAGGTGAGGGCGGCCAGTAGCACTCCCATTGAGAGGAGGGCAAAGAGAACCCCGAGGGCATCGGCGCGCAGGATGATCCCGACCCCGGGTGGCCAACCACCCGTTACCATCTCGATCGCTCCCCTTTGCAGCACGTGCCCTGTCAGCCAGACCGTGGCGGCAAAGTTGGTGGCAAGGCCACCCACGGCGAGCCATCCTACCCAGCGCCGTCGACCATCGAGTGGCGCGAGAAGGATTGCCGTGAGCCAGGCAATGGCGAGTGGCGCGACGAGCATCAGAGGACTTCCCGCTCCGGCTCCATCTCCTGCTCCCGTTCCACCTCATCGCGGGTCTCTTGCTCGAGCAGGCCCTCCTGATCGACGGAGTGGTGCGCGAGGTATACCCGATAGACAATACTTAGCAGGAGCGCCGTCGCTCCGAAGCTGATCACGATCGCGGTCAGTGCCAGCGCCTGAACTAGGGGATCGCTCACACGGGTCCCCTCTGCTAGAGGATAGATCGGCGCGCTCCCGCGCGAGAGACCGGCCGACATGATGAGCAGGATAGAAGCATTCGAGATCAGTAGCACACCGGCCACGACCCGCAATAGGTCACGTTTCATCATTAGAAAGGTGCCAGAGCCGAAGAGTATGCCGACGACCAGCGAGAGTAGAAGGATCATCTACTTTGTTGCGCCTCGGCAGCGTGCGCAATCGTACTCATCGTGTGAACTGTGAATCCTAGGACGAGCAGGAACACGCCAACGTCGAAGAGGAGCGCGCTGTGGAGTTCTAGGGTGCCCAGATGGATCACTTCGGCCCCGGGCGGCGGAAAATGGGTGACGGGGGGCGTACCCCAGAGGCCGGGACCGAAGACAACCAGAAATGACAGCAGCAGGCCGACAAAGGTCACGGCTGGCGCGAGATGGACAGGTAGGTACCGCGCTACGTCACGGTAGCCGAAGGCTACGTACTGAAGGAGGACAGCGAAGGCAGCGACCACGCCAGCGCTGAACCCATCTCCTGTGTCACTGTATCCCTTGACCAGGATCGCCATCGCCGCCATGAGCGTCGGGAGGAGCAGGAGCCGTGCGACAGTCTGTGTCACAACCGTCATGGCCTGAAGCTCCCGTGGCGCAGGAGGGAGACGATTCCCAGGAGCGCAATGCCCACCACCGTGATCTCGCCCATCGTGTCCAAGCCACGAAAATCTGCCAGGATCGCCGTTACCACATCGCCCGCATGGGCCTCCGGCGTGAGCCGGAAGTGCTCGGCCGCCACATTTTGCGGCGAGCCCGGCCGCGAGAGCGTGGCCCATGCGATGACAGAGGCGACTGCCCCTGCGGCCAACCCGACGATCCGATGGTGCCAGAGGTGTCGCCGGTGCTCCTGGAATGCCTCCTCATGCTCCAGCACGCCCGTTGGGAAGAGCACGAGGATGCCGAGGAAAAGAAGGGTGAGAATCGTCTCGACGAGAACCATCACCAGAGCGACATCGGGCGCACCGAAAAAGGCGTAGACCGCGGATAAGCTGTAGCCGATGCCCGACAGCGCCAGCACAAGCGTCAGGTGACTCCCAGGGCGCGTAGCGGTGATGGTCGCGACAGCCGTAAGCAAGAGACCGAGCATCAATGGCGCGTCTGCCACATGGATCGCGCCTACTCGGTAGGCAAAGCGCGGTGTGGTCGCTACGAGGCCGATCAGTACGAGAAGGGCAGTAGGGATCAGGACGGTGGCGATGCGACTGCGCAGGTCACGTACCTCGAAGGCAAGTAATTTTTTGGAGGAGTCGTTGAGCTGATCGAGCACGACTCTGTACCACTGCTCTGGCCCCATCTGCTCCCCGAGCCGCGCAAATGCGGCCGCAGCACCGGCCCAGAGCGGGCGGGACGCGACTAGGAGTCCCCCTAGTGCGTAGGCCGCGAGTGCCATTAGGTTCTCAGGCCGCGCGTCGAGATGGTAGGCGAGTTCAATGGGAGTCGGACCTCCCAGCATGACCTCTCCCGCCGCCTCTGCCAGCCGCTCGAAGGGAGCAACCAGGAGACCGCCCGCGATCGAGAGCACACCGAGAAGGAGGACCGGCGCGACGAGCTCGAGCGGGAGTGCATGGGCCTGCCTCTGCCTCTCACCCAGGAAAATGCCGCTCCAGAAGCGCCAGATGTAGGCGAGGCTGAGGGCTGCGCCAAGCACCGCGAGCGCGGCAAAGAGCCAGCCACGCTCCAGCGCCGCTCTGTAAAAGAGCTCATCCTTGAAGAACCCGACGGTGAGGGGGAGCGCCCCGAGTCCGGCCGCCGCCGCCCCGCTTCCCACTGCCAGAAGGGGAGTCGAGCGCACCA
Organism: Chloroflexota bacterium; assembly: GCA_030863245.1. Taxonomy (GTDB): domain Bacteria; phylum Chloroflexota; class Anaerolineae; order Ardenticatenales; family Ardenticatenaceae; genus JALZCF01. Next base: position 922 of record JALZCF010000443.1, on the reverse strand, counting down.
GGCCACCCAGCCGCGAGAGGCGATCTTCCCCCGTGGCTTCCGTCACCGCTCCCGCTGTCAAGAAGAGGGCACTCTTGTATAGGGCGTGGGCAAGAACGTAGAAAGCCGCACTCGCAACGCCCGCGCTACCTCCCAAACCAAACATGACGACGATGTACCCATACTGAGCGATGGTGGAGTAGGCAAGCACCTGCTTCAACACATCTTTCATGAGTGCCAGCATCCCGCCCAACGTCATCGAGAGTAGGCCAACCGCGAGCAGGATATCGAGTAACAGCTCGCTCTGTTGCAACAGGGGGTAGAGCCGCCCGAGCAAGAAGACGCCTGCTGCGACCATCGCCGCCGAATGCAGGTAGGCCGACACTGGGGTGGGTGCGGCCATCGCGCGGGGTAACCAGAAGTGGAAGGGCACCTGCGCACTTTTGGCGAGTGCACCAAGCATGAGGAGGGCGCCAGCTGTGGTGAGGAGCGGGCCGGATGTGACCTCCCTAAGGAGCACCGGGATCGAGAAGGTGCCGTACTCACTATAGAGGAGTAGCACGCCGATCAGGAAGAAGACCGAGGTGATGCCGGTGACCAGCAGCGCCTTCAGTGCCGCATCCCGCGCCTCAGCCTGTTGACGATCGTAGCCGATCAGGAAATAGGAGGTGATCGCCGTCAGATCCCAGAACACGAAGAGCAAGAGTAGATCCCGCGCCATCACCAGGCCCACCATTGCCCCCATGAAAAGCAGCAGGAAGCCGTAAAAGCGGATCGCATCGGTCGCCGGCCGTTCCTGATGCTCAAGGTGGAGTGGCAGGTAGCGCAAGGAGTAGACGAGGACCAGGAAGCCGATCCCGCTTGCAAGCAGCACGAAGAGGGCCGCCAACCCGTCGAGCGCGAAGGCAAGGCGCAGGTTCCATGTTGGCGCCCACGGCACATC
>JALZCF010000418.1 GCA_030863245.1 Chloroflexota bacterium | reverse complement strand
CTACTATCGTCTGCTTATCTTCCTCACCGATATCCTCGCAGCGCTCATCGCGTTACAGGGCGCGATCTGGTTCGTCGAGGCCCTCAACCCGTTCATGATGGTTGGCTCTCCTGCCCCAACTACCTATCTCTTTGCGGGTCCTGCTGTGGTTTTTGGCATCTGGAGTATGCGAGGCTACGAGCTGGAGCGCATCTTTCGCATCGCGGAAGAGGTGGCCATCCTTCTCCTCGCGAGTCTGGTGGGAATGGGGATCTTCGCGGGTTTGCTCTTCTTCACGGATAGAAATGTCCCGCGGTTGGTGGTGCTCTGCTTCGCACTCCTGACGCCCCTCTTCGCGTTACTCTTTCGCCTCTCATGGCGACAGCTTTTCAAGTGGCGGCGTGCTCCCCGGGTGCCGACCGCGCGGGTCCTGATCGTGGGAGCAGGTATGCTGGGGCGCCAGGTAGGGAGGCAGCTACAGGAGCGTGCCTGGCTTGGGCTGGAACTGGTCGGCTATGTGGACGATTGTCCTAAAGAGGGACTTACCCTCGGGGCACTGGCGGAGCTGGAGAAGCTCTGCGTCCGTGAGGCGGTGGATGTCGTGATCGTCACGCTGCCGCTCGAGAGCCACGGGCAACTCGCCGCCCTGTTGGAGCGCATTCACGATCTACCCGTCCAGGTGAAGTTGCTGCCTGATCTTTACCCCCTCGCCTATCTCTACAGCCGCTTGGAGATGTTCGGCGGCATGCCGCTGATTGGCCTCTCCGAGCCGGTCATCTCCCCTTGGCAGGCAGCGGTCAAGCGGGCCATGGATGTCGTGATCTCGATTGTTGGCCTGATCCTCTGCGCGCCCCTGATGGGGCTGATCGCTCTTGGCATTCGATCGACCTCGCCTGGCCCCGTCATCTTTAGTCACGAGCGGGTGGGGGAGGGCGGCCGGATCTTCCGCATGTATAAGTTCCGTACGATGGTCAAAGGCGCGGAGCAGATGCTGCTGGAGGAGGCCGAGCACGACGAGACGCTGCTTGTGAAGCAGGCGGATGATCCACGCGTGACACCGTTTGGTCGCTGGCTGCGCCGCTTCAGTTTGGACGAGCTCCCAAATCTATGGAACGTTCTGAAAGGGGATATGAGCATCGTCGGTCCGCGCCCAGAAGTCCCCTATCTGGTGGAACGCTACGAGCCGTGGCAGCGCAAACGGTTGCTGGTACCGCAGGGTATCACGGGTTGGTGGCAGATCAATGGCCGCAGCGACAAGCCGATGCTCTACCATACCGAAGATGACATGTACTATATCCGCAATTTCTCGCTCCTCCTCGACCTGGAAATCTTGTGGAAGACGGTCTGGGTGGTCGTGCGGGGCAAGGGAGCGTACTGAAGCGCTAGATGGGAACAGGGGTGATGGCTCAAGCTAGACCTCAGGAGCGGCCGCTTATCTTTATCACGAACGACGACGGGATTGCGAGCCCGGGTCTTCACGCCGCTATGGAGGCGGTCGCACCATTGGGGAACCTGCTGGTGGTGGCACCCAAGCATCAGCAGACGGGTGCGGGGCGTTCCTTCCCGCCAGCCAAATGGGAGTTCGAGGCCTATCCTCTGACGTTACGGGACGGAACCAAGGTGGAGGCCTATGCCCTAGCAGGCTCTCCCGCCCAGGCCGTGCGTGGCGGCTTGATGCTACTTTCGGGGCGGCCGCCGGATCTGCTTGTTTCTGGCATCAACTACGGCGAGAACGTTGGGGTCGGCGTGACGATCAGCGGGACGGTGGGTGCGGCAATCGAGGGAGCGACCCTTGGCGTTCCCTCGCTCGCCGTCTCGCTCGAAACGGCGATCCAGCACCACCTCGTCCACAGCGAAGAGGTCGACTTTAGCGTGGCGGCCCATTTCACCCACGTCTTCGCGCGCATGATGCTGGAGCTGTCGTTGCCGCCACACACGGATCTGCTGAAACTAGACATCCCTGCCGACGCTACCCTCGAGACGCCGTGGCGTATCACGCGGGTCTCTCGCCAGAACTACTTCTCCTCCACCATCGAGGAACGGGATGGCGTGCGCAGCTTCAGCGGCTACGAGCGACAGGTGGATCTGGAGATACTCGAGGAAGACTCGGATATCTACGCCATCCTGGTCGACGGTGTGATCTCGCTAACCCCGATGACAATCGATCTCACCGCACAGAGCGACTTCGGGGCACTGGCTGCGGAGGTCAAGCAGGTTCTAGGTGAGCGCCCGCCTCATTCCTGGCCACCTGGGCCGATTCCGGATGAGTTGAAGGGCATGTAGTTGTGTTGCCGTTATGGTTCGTAGTAAACACTTTAGTGTTCGTGAGGCGGACGAACACTAAAGTGTTTACTACGAACCTTTCTACGAACCTTTCTTGGCTTGTTTTTGAGGATTCGTATCACAACGAGTATTAGAACTCGTTGGTCAGTCGCATCTCGCTCATGTTGAGCTGGCGCACATTCTCGCGGAGGGCGGCGGCAGCGCTGTGGGCTGCCTCGCCCCCGCCCATCATCTGGGCCAGTTCGGCAATGCGTCCCTCCTCATCCATAAGTGTCACCTGCGTCCGGGTGCGATCCCCGGTGATCTCCTTGCGAATGTGGAAGTGCTGATCGCCGAAGGCGGCAAGCTGGGGGAGATGGGTGATACAGAGGACCTGCCGGTTGGTGGCAAGTCCGTAGAGTTTGTGCCCCACGACGTGCCCGACCCGTCCCCCGACACCTGTATCGATCTCGTCGAAGATCAGGGTTGGCGTGTCGTCTGCCCGCCCGAGCGCCGTCTTGATAGCGAGCATGATGCGCGAGGCCTCGCCGCCGGAAGCGATGCGCGCGAGCGGCTTCAGTCCCTCGCCCGGGTTGGGCGCGAGCAGGAACTCGACCTGGTCCAATCCAGTGTGGTCGAACTTGTAGCGTGTGTTCGGCTTGTTATCGAAGGGATCGGCAACGGGCGCGCCCTCGGCATCCTCGCTCCATTGGATCGTTACCTCGAAGCGAGCCCGCTCCATTCGCAGGTCCTCCAGTTCCTTCTCCACAGTATGTGCCATGCGCTGTGCGGCGTCTCGGCGGGCCGCCGATAGCTCGCGGCCGATCCGCCCGATCTGCTCCAGCAACCGCCCCTCCTGCTCCCGTAGCTCCGCCAGCCGCTCCTCAGCCCCTGCAATCTCTTCCAGTTCCGCCTGGGCCCCATCGCGGGTGGCAAGAATGTCGGGGATGGTATCCCCGTATTTCCGCTTCAGATTGAAGAGCAACGTCAGACGGCGCTCGATCTCTTCGAGCCGGTTCGGGTTGTACTCGACCGACTCTCGATAGCGATCCAGGGTTCGGGCGAGATCGTCCAGGAGGGCATAGGCCTGCGTCGCCACTTCCTCCGCATCCGCCATCGTCTCGTCCAGCTTTGCCAGGCCGGCCACAGCGTGCGAGACGTGGCCCATCTGCACGAGCAAGGGCGGAACCTCATCTCCCACCCCCTCGCTGAGCAGGCAATATGCCTCCTCCGCCAGCTGCGATAGCTTCTCCGCATTTGCCAGAACCCGTCGCTCCCGGTTCAGTTCCTCCTCTTCCGTGGGCGAGAGATTGGCCGCGTCGATCTCATCCACGATGTACTGCAGGCGATCGACACGCAGCGCCAGCTCGCGCTCGCTGGCGGCGAGGCGTCGGATCGCGTCGCGAACGCGCCGCAGGGCACTCACGCGCTCCGCGAAATGGGCTCGCTGTGGAAGCGTACCGGCAAAGCGGTCGAGCAGATCGATGTGCCGGCGCGGGTTCATCAAGGAGAGATGCTCGCTCTGGCCGTGAATGTCTATCAGGGGCGCAACGGTCTCGCGCAGCAGCGAGAGGGGGACGGCGCGCCCATTGATACGGCAGAGATTTCGCCCGTTGGTATTGATCTCCCGCGTGATGATGAGAAGACCTTCCTCATCATCCCCCTCATCCCACAGGCCATGCTCTGTTAGGAGAGGCATGATCTGTGCGGCGCGCTCCCCATCAAGCGTGAATACCCCCTCGACCAGCGCCCGGTTGACGCCGTGGCGCACAAACTCACTTAGCGCGCGCCCGCCAAGCAGCAAGCTTACCGCGTCGATGATGATCGATTTGCCTGCACCCGTCTCGCCTGTCATCACGTTGAAGCCCGGCTCGAAGTGCAGGTGCACGTTATCGATGATAGCAAAATCGCGAATGGTAAGTTCTAGCAGCATAGCAACAGAGAACTGAGGACTACCTTAGTGCCGTGACGGCGCCGCCGAGGGCAGTGCCAAGATAGAGAAGCACGTGTAATTGGAAGGGGTAGCGGAGCATACCAGCGATGATCCCGGGGGCACCCGCCTGCAGAAACCCTAATCCCCCAGCCGCCACCAGGAGACCCAGCACCATACCGACCCCCGTGGCGATCTGGAGTTGACGGCCCCGTTTTCGAGGGACCGCGCGCTGCACGACCTCGCCGATGCCGCGACCGATCGCGCCCCCAATGAAGAGCCAGAAAATCCACCATATGGCACCGCCGAAAATCAATACCAACCCTCCAACCACGGTAGAAATCACGGTCGCAGCGATCAGTGCCCTACCCACCGTGGCCGTGTTGATCTGGTAGATAGGCGAGCGCGTCTCCTGAACACAATTACGGCAGCGGAGCCCGACAGGGTGACGGACCGCGCAATCGGTGCACATCGGTCGCCCACAGCGGTTGCAGCGGAGTACTGTCTCACGGTCCGGGTGGACGGTACAGTAGAGGATCTCATCGTCGGCCCGCGCCGCCAGGTCGCCTTCCTGTCTAATGATGCGCTGCAGCGCCAGCTGTGCTTCCATATTGGAAGGATCGAGCGCCAGCGCCTCCTCCAGGTAGGCTTTCTTGTCCGCGTTGTTCTCTGCCACATCGGCGCGCCAGATCCACGCCTGCACGTTTGTGGGGTCCTCCTCCGTCACACGCCGGAGCAGGCGCTGCGCCTCAATGGTCTCGCCCGCGCGCGCCGCTGCGATACCTTCGGCTAGGAGCTCAGCGGTAGGGGTTTGTTGGTTCATCGGTTCTTATCATGCATTCTTGTGTATATTGAGCCGAACATGTGAAACTAAAGGTGCTGTTGCATGTTGCATGTTACGGATTGTGTAATGTCATTGGTTTTTCGTTACCCTCGGTAAACGTCGTTGCTGTTCGAAAGGAGGGAAGTGGCGGAAACCTCGTGATATCATTACCGCGAACCACGCGCGACGTATATTGCCTAGACGTGTTACGCATCACCTTTAGCCTACTCCCTCTATGCAACATGCAACATGCAACAGATTATAGCAGGTTGTGACGCGATTTACCCATTGGTTTACAGTACTACAGTACTTGTCGAAGCTTTTCGCGGAAGGAGGCGTAGAAGTAGTTTTTTGGCCCCATCCGGATAAAGCGTGCGACGGAATCGCTTTGGGAAACGTGGAGTTGATCGCCGTCCTCGTAGACAAGGTTGATCTGGCCATCAATCGTTACGACGGTTGTCTTGCGAGTGGATGCTTGAAGCATGACGTGGCTCGAGCTGGGAATGACGAAGCTGCGCGCGAATGCGAAGTGCGGGGCAACGGGGACGACGACGAGCCCGGCCACGTCGGGTCCCAGGACCGGGCCGCCAGCACCCTGAGCATAGGCAGTCGAGCCAGTGGGTGAAGCAACGATCATGGCATCTGCGGTGTAACGTCCAATCTCGGCATCGTCGACGAAAAGGGCAAGTCGAATCGCATGGGGTCCATCACCCCGTGCCAGCACCACGTCGTTCAATGCTTCCTGTTCTGCGATGCGCTCGCCATCCCGCAGCAGTACCGCACGCAGCAGATTGCGCTCTTCGATCCAGTACTCCCCTTCAAAGAGTACGCGCCGGAGGCCACTCGCGGCCTGCTCGGGGGAGAGTTCCGACAAGAAACCGAGTGTTCCGTAATTGACCGTCAATAGGAGAGGAGTCCCACGCTGCCCATCCGCGAACGCGCCCACCGAGGCACGCACGACGCGCAAGATCGTACCGTCTCCACCGAACGTCACAAGGAGGCCACAGTGATCCGCCCGCTCCACGATCTGCTCTCGCGCCCACGCTGACTCGACCCACGCCTCGTACCCACACTCCTCAACGAGTGCTACCAACTCCTCAGCCATTCTCTGAGAAGCAGGCACGAGCGGGTGGTAGAGTAGACCAACGCGCTTCCTCAAGGTAGCCGCTCCTCCAGCCAACCAACCAAGTCATCCAATGCGACGGTGGGTTGCTCGCCAGTTTTCATATCTTTCACCGCGACGGCGTCCTGGGCGAGCTCCTGCTCTCCGAAGATGAGGGTATAGCGAGCCGGCGATTTGTCGGCCGCGCGCATCTGTGACTTGAAGGAGCGTTTGCCCTGTGCGTATGCCATCTCGGCGGGGATACCGGCCTTCCGCAGCCTGTCAAGCGTCTGAATTGCGGCACGCTTTGTCTCTTCATCGAACCAAACGGCATAGACCTCTGTCGTGCGAAGCGAGGGCGGTTCGATACCTAGCTCCTCCAATACCAGGCGCGCCCGCTCGAAGCCCAGGCCCATGCCCATCCCGGGTGTTGGCTGACCGCCGAGCAACTCGACCAGTCCGTCGTAGCGACCACCGCCACAGAGCGCGTTGTTGGCCGTATCCAGCGCCCCACTCTGTACCTCGAAAACCGTCTTGGTGTAGTAATCGAAGCCTCGCACCAGCAGCGGATTCACACGGTACTCCTGGCCCAAGAGGTCGAGATAGCTACGTAGCGTCGCGAAGTGCTCGCGGCACTCCTCGCAGAGGTACTCGGAAAGCAGCGGCACCTCCTCGAGCAGCTCCCGCACCTTGGGATCCTTCGTGTCGAGCACGCGCAGCGGGTTCTTCTCCAGCCGCATGCGATCCGTCTCGCCCAGGTACTCCCGCCGCTCCTCCAGCCAGGGGACGAGTACGTCCCGAATATAGGGCGGGCGACAGGTCGGGCAACCGATGGAGTTGATCTCGAAGCTCAACTGGTTCACGCCTAGCGCCTCAAAGATATCGGCGGCCAGGCTCATGATCTCCACGTCAATCGCAGGATCCGACTCACCAATCGCCTCAAGGGAAATCTGCGTGTGCTGGCGGTAGCGCCCCATACCAGGACGCTCATAGCGGAGCAGGGGTCCGATCGCGTAGAGCTTTACCGGCTGGGGCAGGTTATGCATCCCGTTCTCGACATACGCGCGCATGATCCCGGCGGTAAACTCCGGTCGGAGCGTGAGCTGCTCGCCCCCCTGCGTCTCGAAGGAGTACATCTCCTTCTCGACAATATCCGTTCCAGTTCCCACGCCACGCGCGAACACCTCTGTGAACTCCACGATGGGTGTGTCGATAGGCAAGAAGCCATAGCGCGCCGCCATCTCCCGCACCGTCGCGTCAATCCAACGGTAGTAGCGCTGCTCCTCCGGCGTCCAATCCTGCATGCCCTTGGGGGCTTGGTATGATGTCATGGGTGTGGAACTTTCGTTCTACTTGTAAAGGCTGTTGCATGGTGCATGTTGCATGTTGCATAGTGCGTGGTGCGTGGTGCGTGAACTATAGGCAACGTAGGAGCCTGTGCCAGGAGACAGGGATAACATACGAACAATGGATGAATAGCCAACGAGGCTGTCCAACATACTCCTTACCCACGATCCCCCATGGAAGATCACGCATCACGCGTAACACGCAACATGCAACATGCAACAGACCGAGATTATAGCGCAGTGGCCGGATGATGTCTATCGTTTTTGGAGAGAGCGGCAAAATTCGCCCTTACAATTGCAAGATCTGTCGCGGGTGGCTGGTATAATAGGAATCAGTCAGGGTTAGAAAACACCTAGAGGAGATCCAAATGACCCGTGAGGAATTGATTGAACTGTGCAAGAAGGCGCCCGATATTGGGGCGGTGGCGCATGAGGAGTTTGTGGACTACATCAGCGTGCTCGACCAGGTGCGCCGGGTGAATGGGCAGTGGGAGAAGACGGATGCTGCCTATATGAGTGTGGATGGCAAGATTGCGATGGCGAATGAGGATCATCGTCGTCAGGGCAAGCAGCTGAACTTCGAAGATCCGGTCATCCTGGTAGAGGACGACCAGCAGTTGACGCTGCTTGTGGCGGTTGTATCGGAAGTCTATGGCCGTCGTCATGGCATCGCGACCTCACGTAAGGTGGGGGGTAGTCCCTATGAGACCGCGCATCCGTGGGAGGTGGCGGAGACCAGTGCGGTTGGCCGTGCCCTCTCCATCATGGGCTATGGGGTGTTGCCGGGTAGTGGGCTAGCGAGCGCCGACGACGTGAGCCGCGCCCGCGAGGCAGAGAACGGCAACCAGCAGGAGAGCCAGCAGGAAAGCCAGCAGATTGAGTTAGAGCCTCGTCGCTTCCAACCACCCCGTAGCAACGGGGCACCGCGCCGCGGGCAGCGGAGTGTGAGCGCCTTCCAGCGCCAGAAGATCGAGGAACTGTTCGCCGAGCTGTATCCTGGGGAGGATGTTGCAGCGGGGGTGGACGCGCTCTTCCAGCGTGAGGTGGGCTATCCGGTAGAGCAGGCCACATATGATGAGGGCCGCCAGATCACGGCTTACCTCCTTCGCGAGAAGCGCCAGCGCTATACGCCGTCGCCGGATGCGATTGCGACGTAGTGGAGAAGTAGGACGGCTTTAAGGGGGCCCTTCGCGGCCCTCTTTTTGCTTGTTGGAAAGAGAGGTTCCCCCACCTGCTGCGGTTGCAACCTCCGGGCTGCATTTGTCGTAGGGGTGGGTGAGAGGTACAATTATTTTGTGACACGAAGTTTATGACCTGAGGAATCAATAATGGCTTTTCTGATCCTGATAGCCTTCCTGATGCTCCTACCCATCACGTTGTTCGTGCTGGTGCCCTTTGGCTTCGCGCTGACGAGCATCGGCAACCTGCTCACCTTGCCGGGCCAGATGCTGGCGGTGGCATTGGACAAGCAGCGGCGGCGGAACCATGCGTTGGAACATGCAACGGTGAATGTGTTGGAACAGCAATATCGCAGGCGGCTGCCCATGGGTGGTTTTGCCGAGCAGGATGGCTTTTATATTCATGGCCCTGCCCAACCCAACGCGGTCCTCGCAGCGGCGCGGGAGGGGCTGGAGCGGCTACAGCGCGGTGAGACGGAGCTCGCGGTGCACCCTCGCTGTGGCACGGTCTTGGTGGCTGGCCAGTTTATCTCGGCCATTACCTTCGTGCTGCTGCTTTTCCTGCTGAAGGTGTCATTCCCTAGCGTCCTGCTCGCCATGCTCCTGGCGATTCTGGCCGCGCGCTCGCTGGCGCAGCCAGTGGGCCTCTTCCTCCAGCGCACCTTGACGATCAGCACCGACGTACATGGGATGCACGTCGACCGACTGGATGCAGAGCTTCCCCAGCAGCCACTTGCCCTGATGCTCTCTGGAGGCCAGCCAACCCATTTCCGGGTGTGGACGCAGACTATCCAGGTCGAGGCGCCGGCGGGGCCGAAGCGGTATAAGGCGTATTGAGGACGGCAGTGGTTAGTGGTCAGTGATCAGTGGAACGGCTGTAGGCGTGTAGGGGTGTGCGGGTGTAGGGGTGTAACGGATGACGGATTTACCACAAAGACACGAAGGACACAAAGGATTCACGAAGGCACTTCGCAACGTCTTGGTGTTCTTCGTACCCCTGTAGTTGGCCGTTTGGTCGTGCCCGCCACCGCCTCATGCGACCCACCGACACTAGTCTCCAATCTCCAGTCTCCCTTGTCCCCTTTCCATTCTCCATCTTCCATATCCTGGGTCTGAGGCACCATACGATGATCAGCTCTTACGTCGTGCGCACCCTATCAGCTGAGGCCGGCTCGACTTCCGCCGTACAAAAGGCGCAACGGCGGGCGGCCGCTGGAATGTCACTTAAACATTCGGGGCAGGCTCGTGTCGCTGCGGCTGCGGGGGGAGAGGGCTTAAAGCGTTCCATCAGCCGATTCACGGGCGCGACGATGAGGAAATAGACCACGGCGGCCAGGATCAGAAAGGAGAGCACGGCGTTGATGAAGTCGCCGATCTGGATCGGGCCCAGCATCACAGCCGAAAAGTCTGGCTGCCCACCCATGGCGCCGATTAAGGGTGTCATGACATCCTCGACAAACGAGGTCACCACCGCGCCGAATGCCGCCCCCATCACGACGGCCACGGCCAAGTCCACCACGTTCCCGCGTAGAATAAACTCCTTGAAGCCTTTGATCACGATGCATCCTCCCTCTGTTTGCTACGGTATGAGGTATCTGGTAAGAAAGTGAAACAGCGTGGCACACCGGCCCTGGTCAGCGCCTTTCGAGGCCGACGGCCTGATCGTAGGGAACGGCGAGATCGGCAGTCATGAAGGAACCGGATCACGCTACTCAAGCGGGCTGTACCGCTCGGCGCTCGGGAGGCGCACGGTCATCTCCTCACCGAGACGAAAGGTCCGGTTGTCCCACCCGTCGACTTCAACGGGCTTGATAGGCAGGCCGGCCCACTGGGGAAACTGTGCGCTGACCAACTGGCGCACGAGCGATACGTTGATGTCCACTTGTGGGGCAGGCGTGTCAGCAGAGGGCATGAGCACTGTTCGCTTTCGGT
>JALZCF010000414.1 GCA_030863245.1 Chloroflexota bacterium | reverse complement strand
TGTCAATGTAGCCCGAGACATCGTTCTCAACCACCGTCACCATTTCGGTAGTGGCGAGACCAATGATCGGCATGCCGACCATCATCGCTTCGCATACAGCGAGGCCAAGGCTGGTGTAGCGGATCGGGTTGAAAAAGAAGCGGTAGCGCGCCTCGAAGGCCGGCAGTTGATCGTGTCGCACCTCGCCGAGCCCACCCAACTCCTCGGACTTCATACCGACCAAGTCTAGCGGAATCTCCTCACGTACACGGGTGAAGACGTCGGCACCAAGGCGACGCCCACGAGTCCGTAGGCCATTCACGACTACCACGCCACGGGGAATCTCACCCGTGTAGCGCACGCCCTGCGGCATGATAACGCCGTGCTCGATCACGCGAGTGGGGGTGCGCCCGCCATCCCACATGAGATCGTTAAAGTGTGTGACATGGACAAGCAGCACGTTGGGATCGTCTACTAGGTGGCGAGTATCGGTGGGATGCTCGCGCGGTGGATCATGTTCCAGGTAGATACGAGGTAGCTGCCGCTGCTCTGGGGAGAGGATCTGGTACTGGTCCTCGCTGTAATTCTTGCGCGACTGAAACAGAATGCAGTCTAATTTCAAGCTTGGCACCTGGTCAGCCGAGACTTCGTGGACGTTGTCCGGCCAGGGATAGCTGCCAGCATGACGACCCCCATAACCTTCGGGCCAGCTTGGCTTGACCGGCAGGTAGAATTGGTGCGGGACCTGCGTCAGATAGTAAAGGTAGCTACCATGAATATGCCAGGTCAGGATACGCAAGGATTGCATATGTTTTCGTGTTCCTCCTCGTCGTTCTCGACTGTTTACCTTCCAGATTGTGCTGCCACGTTCGCTGTCCACTCCAGCAGCACAAGTGCTTCAGCAACAACCTCGGTGGGTGGGATGTCAAGACATTCCATCTGATAAGGACATTGGAAGCGGTAGCAGGGCGAGCAATCCGTGGGACGGCGGAGCAGCTTCGTGGGCGCACTTCGTGGTCGCCATTGGCTCTCATACTCGGTGCCTGAGTAGAGGATGACCATCGATCGCTGGAAGGCGTCAGCGAGATGCATCGGGCCTGAGTCATTAGCGACGACCAAGGCGGCGCGCCGGATAATAGCGGCCAGTTCTGGCACCGAAGTCTGGCCAACAAGGGAGCTAATTCCGTACTTAGATCCTGCAGCCAAGATCGGCGCGACCAACTCCGCTTCGCATGTGCTACCGATGACAACAATCGGCAGGCCGGTTTGGGTAGCCAGCATGGGAACCATAGCAGCATAACGCAGGGGATTGTATCTGCGGGCTGCGCAGCTGGCGCCGGGCGCCAGGACAATGAACGGCGCATAGGGATCGACGCCAATATGGCATAGGAGGCAGTCGGCCTTACTCTGGATATCGCTGGGTACACTCAGTTCTAGGTGGCGTCCGGCGACGGAAAAACCGGCTGACTCCAACAGGTGCAGGTTGCGATCCACTTGATGAACGTCGTCGGGGAGTGGCTTCACCGACTGCGAAAGGAGGCTACCACCGAATTCTTTCGACTGACCGAGCCGTACCGGCACTCCTGCCAAGTAGCAGACATAGGCCGGCGGGTACGGCGACTGGGAGAAACTGGTGAAGATGACCGCTGCGTCAAATCCACGTGCCCAGATCGTTTCGACCAGCGCTTGTTCGCGTGCAGGATCGAGCGGCATCGTGCCGGATGCATCTTGCCAGATGGCGCGATGGACCATCACGTCGTCGACCCATGGGAGGAGTGATGCGACCTGACTACCGCCTGGCGATGCCATCAAGGTGATTGAGGCTTCTGGCAATGCCTGGCGCAACGTTCGCAATGCGGGGCCAAGCATTACCACATCGCCAATGTTATCCAACCGGATAGCAAGGATACGTCGAACGTTCTCCCAGCCATTAGGCGGCATAGATCGCCTCCTGTCGCAAGAGATCTTCGACCTCTGCCAGGACCGCCTCCATGGATACGCCCTCTGGATGGCAAACGACGCGGTGACGTTGGCGGTTGAGTGGGGCCCAGCCTTCAACGTCCAAGTCGTTGAAGATAACGACACTAGGCACGGACAGCGCTGCGGCTAGATGGGAAACACCCGTATCGTTACAGATCAGCAGGCGGGCGCCGCTCAGCAGGGCAGCCACCGCACCGAGACTGGTACGGCCGGCGAGGTTGAGCGGGCGGGCTGGCATCATGCTCGCCACACCCTCGGCCAAATCAACCTCCTGCGCCACGCCGGTTAGCACGACCTGCAACCCACGTCGGGCCAGAGCATCGGCCACGGCAGCGAATCGCTCCGGCGGCCAGCGACGCTCGAAGACAGACGCCCCAGGATGGACACAGACGTACTCCCCGGGCTGCAGGGTGCCGGCTATGTCTATGGCATGCAAAGCCTGCCAGTCATTTTCCTGGAGGGGAAATTCTAGATAATCGCCTTGGAGCGGTATTCCTAAAAACTCCATCAAGCGTAGATGGCGCCACACCTCGGATATTGAATCAGGGTAGGGTAGGAAGCGCTCCTCATCTGGACAGTACTGGTTGGGCAAGAAAAAACCGGCGTTGATACGAGCACCTAGTAGAACGGTCAACGGATTGCTGACGGTGCCACTGCCATGCATCTGCAGCGCCAGGTCGAAGTGTCGCTGATGAACACTGGCGAAGAACTCCGGCAGTTCCCGGATCGGCGGATTTTGTTCCAAAAGCCCTGGAAAGCCGGGAAATGGGATGAAATCATCGAAGTAGTGGCTAAAACGCTCGACGAAGCCTTTGGCCCAGGGCATACCGATAAGTGCAATTCGAGCTTCCGGTAGCGCCGTCCGTAGCGTCCTCCATGCCGGAACAGCACATAGGAGATCACCTAATCCGGGAAGTGCTCTGACAATAGCTATACGTTGCGGCAAAGGATCGCCGAGCCGGTGTTGCGTATGTGAATTAACGCTTTCTTCCTGCGGCACCCATCTCTCCTTCAGCCCGGCCGTGCTGGCCCCTCCAGC
>JALZCF010000412.1 GCA_030863245.1 Chloroflexota bacterium | reverse complement strand
TGGCGCTCCAGGCCGCCCTCTTCTTTGCTGTGACGCTGGCTATCGGGCACTGGCTCTTCCCCCACCTCTGGCGCTACCTGACCCGTGCCGGTCTTACCAACCGCACCTTCCATGCCACCCTCATCCTGCTGATCGCGCTACTGTTCGCCGAGTTTGCCGAACTGGCGGGGCTGCACGCGATCCTCGGTGCTTTCCTGGCCGGTCTCTTCCTCCGAGAAGGCATCGTGTTGGAACGCCGGCTATCAATAGAACTGACGGCGCTGGTGCATGACATGTCCATCGGCTTCTTGGCACCGATCTTCTTCGTTACGGCGGGCTTTCACGTCTCGCTCACGGTCTTTCAGACGGATCTAGCGTTGTTGCTGGCCGTCGTCGTGGTCGCTACGCTCGGCAAGATCGTCGGTACAGCCCTCTTCTATCTGCCCAGTGGCAATGGTTGGCGCGAGGGTGTCGTCGTGGGGGCGGGCATGAACGGGCGCGGCGCCGTGGAGATCATCATTGCCGAGATCGGCCTAACGGCGGGTCTCATCTCGCAGGACATCTTCTCGATTCTGGTCTTTATGGCCATCTTCACCACGGCTACCGTGCCGGTCTTGCTCAAATGGGGCACCGATTGGCTTAAGGGCCATGGGCAGTTGGTGCGTGCGGCGGAGGAACGCAGCGGTACCATTATTGTGGGGGCGAGCCCAACGGCACGTGCCCTCGGCAAGACGCTGCTGGCCTCGCAACCTGTCTGGCTCATTGACAACAATCGAGCCGCTCTTGAGGTAGCAAGCGCCGAAGGCTTGCCTGTCGTCCACGGCAACGCCCTGGATGCGGAGGTGTTAAGTGCAGCGCATGCCCCACAGGCACGTTGGTTCTTGGCCCTCACCTCCAATCCAGAAGTGAATATTCTAGCCGCCCAACTAGCGCGGAAGGTCTTCTCCATTCCCGACGTCTACGCGCTGCTGCCGAGCCAAGTCTCCGACTCCCAGCGCGCCTTGCTCGAAGACATCCCGGCCCGGCCCCTTGCGATGGGGCGCGCCGCTTTCCTTCAGCAAGATCGCTGGTTCGAGCGTAACGACCTGCATCCGCGCACGCTGACCATAGCGGAACCGATGGACCCGCAACGCTTGCTCGCGCAGGTAGAAGGTGAGTATGACGGCCGCCCGGTGATTGTGGCACGTAACGACACGCTCATCCCCTTTATGGCAGTGGAGGCACTTGAGGCCGGTGATGAGGTAATCGTCCTCAGCCCGAATGGCGAGGTGGCGGACGCTAACACGACACACGTGCAGGAGCGAGAGGTGATCGCTGTGCCTGCGGATGATGGGCGAGGAGAGGCGCCTGATGGGAGTCCTTGAACGTGCGCTGGTGATGTTGCTGCTGACATCCATATCGTTGGACCTACCGAAAACAGTGTACTCGGGCCAGTTGCGTTGCTCTCTACTGAGCAACACCCCTTCTGTCCAACAAACCCTTGTGTAGAAAGCTTGATGACACCTATCCTCTTCTGACTGTGGTACGTATCTTGCAATATAGAAGAGATAGAGCGACAATTTTCATGACTAGGAGGTAATTGCTATGTTACTCAATCTCATCGTCTGGGCCATCATTGGCCTGATCGCTGGCTGGGCTGCCGGCGAGATGACTCGTGGGGCCGGCTTCGGCGTGGTCGGTAACATCATTGTGGGTCTGCTCGGCGCCCTCATCGGCGGCTTTCTCGCACAAGCCCTGTTTGGTATTGATCCTGTCGAGGGGTTCAACCTGTCAACTATTATCACAGCCATCATTGGCGCTGTGCTCTTAGTTTGGCTCGTGAACCTGGTAGCCGGCCGCAGGGGTGTCTAGAGCCGTCGACACGTCACGGCAGACAGCAACAACATCAAAGGAGGGCCACGCGTAACGTGGCCCTCCTTTGATTGTACTGCAGCACCAGCGGCCAGTGTTACTGTTGTATGCGTCGACCACTCTCTGCAATGATGACGGGGATCCCTTCCAGTTCCTCGGCCGCATCATCGCTCAGCTCAATGCCGAGTTCGTCCTCGATTTCCTCGCGATCGAACTCATCCACCGTGCCTGTGATCTCGACATTCTCGCCTTCCTCCAGCGCTCTGCGCAGTCCACGTCTGCTCACAACACCAACTCGGTCGCCCTCCTCCGTGAGCGTAAAGGCATTGCGGCCCACGGTCCTGCCGACCTCGCCGCGGACCGTCACAGTCTGACCACTCCATTCGTCCAGATCCTCGACTAGGCTGGCGATCGTCGGCTCCTCATCTTCAGCGGCCTCTGGGGTCGGGG
>JALZCF010000401.1 GCA_030863245.1 Chloroflexota bacterium | reverse complement strand
ACATGGATGCGCTCACCTCACGCGCCGAACGCCGCATCCGCGAGGCACTCGCCCGTCTGCCTGATGGCCGTTACGAGGCCGAGGAGCGGCTCGACGACGGCTCGCCGCTGCGCGTGCGCATCGAGATCCGCGGCGATCATGCTGTGCTCGACTTCTCCGGCAGCGCACCAGTGCATCCGGGGAATCTCAACGCCACCCCCGCCATCGTGCGCAGCGTGGTGCTCTACGTGCTGCGGCTGCTGGTGGACGAGCCGCTCCCCCTCAACGAGGGGCTGATGCGCGCCGTCGAGCTGCGTATCCCCGAGGGTATTCTCAGCCCTGTCTTCCCGGACGATCCCGCACAGGCACCTGCGGTGGTGGGTGGCAACGTCGAGACCAGCCAGCGCCTCACGGACACCCTGCTCAAGGCGCTGCGCCTGGCCGCGTGCAGCCAGGGAACGATGAACAACGTGCTCTTCGGGAACGATCGCTTCGGCTACTACGAAACCGTGTGCGGTGGCGCGGGAGCGGGGCCGGGGTGGCATGGCGCCAGCGCCGTGCACACGCACATGACCAACACCCGTATCACCGATCCCGAGATCGTCGAGCACCGCTATCTGGTGCGCGTCGAGCGCTTCGGTATCCGCCGCGGCTCCGGCGGTGCGGGCAGGTGGTGCGGTGGGGAAGGGGCGGTGCGCGAGCTAACGTTCCTGGAGCCGATGTCGCTCTCGATCGTCAGCCAGCACCGCGTCGAGCGCCCCTATGGAATGGACGGCGGCGAGCCCGGCAAGCCCGGCCGGCAGCACGTGATCCGCGCCACGGGGGAGGTGGTGGCGCTGGGGCCGATTGACGGCTGCGAGGTCGGGCCGGGAGACCGCCTGCTGCTCGAGTCGCCGGGGGGTGGGGGATGGGGAAGAAAGCTATGAGTGTAGTAGTTGTTCAGTGTCGGGAGCATCTGTCAAGCTTTCACATCGTGAGTTCTCTGTCCCTGGCTTGACGAACCGCTGTTATACAGATACACCTGTCTCATCTGCGATGGCTAATAACGGCAAGCACCAGGGAATAGATGCCTATCATCAGCCGGTTCTATGGCATCGTGATCTTTATGAATTACAATGACCATTCTCCTCCACACTTTCATGTCCGCTACCAGGATCAGGAGGTGCTTGTCGAGATTCTGTCAGGGGTCGTGAAAGGAATTATGTCCATGCGCGCGTTGAAGATGGTATTCGATTGGATGGAGCAACATCGGGAGGAGTTGATGGATAACTGGAACTGTGCGCGAGAACGCAAGCCGCTGAGGCCAATTCCACCGCTTCCCTGAGAGGGCGACATGTTCCTACACGTGGTGAGTATTCGCTACCTGGGTGACTACCAACTCCGCGTGGAGTTCAATAACGGCATCATCAAGGATGTTGACCTGTCCAGGGAGCTTTTCGGAGAGGTTTTTCGGCCGCTCCAAGACACACGTTTTTTTCAACAGGCGTTTGTCAATTGGGAAACTGGTACGGTTGAGTGGCCCAACGGTGCCGACTTCGCCCCGGAGTTCCTCGATAGCATCGGGAGAGAGGTTCAGCGCGTGGCGTGAAATCCTTATCGTTCACTTCTGCACACGGGAGGTGGCGGTGGCGCTGGGGCCGATTGACGGCTGCGAAGTCGCGCCGGGAGACCGCCTGCTGCTCGAGACGCCGGGAGTGGGGCGAAGTGAAAAGAGGAGTCGTGAGTCTGCTGCGAATTCTTCCGGATATTGCGTCGCCTCATCGGCAGACTTGTTGCGACCCGTTCAAGCCGACCTCACGGACGGGGAGGCAAACGCCAAGGCTCGCAGGCTGCGCCGCCCCGGGTGGAGCGCGGATTGAGGAGAAAAGCGATGAGCAACAAGACCGTGCTGTTCTCCAGCAAGGAGAGAGTGAGCCCGGAGCACGTCTCGCAATTCCTGCGCATGCTGGCCGACCAGCTTCAGGAGAACCGGGTGAGCTTCCGCCGTGACGGCGAGGACGTGAGCCTGAACGTCCCTGGCGAGATGGTGCTCGAGATCAAGGCAGAGGAAAAGACGAAGAAATACGGAATCAAGCGCAGCATCGAGATCGAGCTCAAGTGGCGCGAGGGGGAGGAGCAGAGGGGTGGGGTGTCGGTGGAATAACCTTGCTGATTCGTTCAGCTTCTGGGGCCAGGTGCCGGAGATGTTCTGTGACGCACAGGCGCATCCGCCCTCACCTGGCAGAGAGCTTCGCGCATTGATCCGGAGACAGGAAGCCGAAGAGGCATGGATGGCGAGTATAGCTTCCGGCAAACTATGGCTCGCCTTTCCATGCCTTCAGAGAGGTGCGGCTCTCGATATCAACAACCTTAGCCTACCGTCTTGTCGCGGTGAAGGTCCCGCTGAGGCTACTTCCATCGGGCGCACGGATGATCCAGGTGCCGGAGATGGTCGCACCGCTCAGGCTTCCTGTCCAGCTGTGGTCGTTGCGAGAGCCATCAAAGAAATTGAAGGATATAGCTCCAGAGTTGGCTACCTGCCCACTGATCGTGCCCGTGAACGTCTTCGACCGCTCTCCGTTCGGTCCCACAATTTGGACTGCATAGTCGCCGCCGAAGCCGGACTTTTTGCGGGAGCTCTGCACGAGGTTAATGGTGCCAAGATACTGGGCGCCAGGTATACCGAAGGTGATCGGTGCTGTGAGGTCGTAGATACCCTGAACGAGTGGGTACTCGACCTGTGGTTCATTGATTGACGGATCAACCACACCGTCTGCTCCGCGCCCGCAACTGGCCAGAACAAGGAGGCAGATGACCAGCGGCAGGA
>JALZCF010000331.1 GCA_030863245.1 Chloroflexota bacterium | reverse complement strand
CGCACGCGGGCTCGCGCCTTATGCTTTTCGTTAGGCCGTTCACTGTTCTCTTTGGTCCCTGTCCATGATCCGCTTATCTCCTGGAGATCTGATCGCCGTGGAAAGCGGCGGCCGCTTCTACTACGCTGTCATTCTGAGCCCGGTTGCGCTGTTCGGCGGCCACTGGGCGTACGTGTTCCACCGAAGCTCATCGGATTTGTTGAGTTCCGAAACGCTGTTGTCCGGAGACACGTCGGGCTATCACGCGTACGTCGACTTCATCTGGGCGAAAAGAGAAAACCGGATTACTCGCATTGCCAAGAAGGTTGACGTTCAGCCGTTCAGTTCCGTGGATCGGCTCAAGTCTACACACGCCACCCAGGGAAAGGCGCACCTCTGGTTCCTGTATGACCTGGAGCACCAAGAGTTGGGACGTGTTGAGCATCTGACACAGGAGCAGAAGCGATTCCCGTTGAGGGAGCGAATCGACGACACCATCATGGTAGAGCGGGTTGAGCAGCGATGGACACCAGAGCAGGACCCCCGGATATGAGCCGTGCCGTGGCGACCGTATCCCCGAGCAAGCAATCGCCCGGCCTAACCAGCGGATCAAGGCGACGAAGGGCGCACCATGTTTTCCACCGAGGGGCACATCTGGAACATGCGCCCTCCGCGCCTTATCCTGTTCGTTGGGCGCCACGCCACTCCCTGATGGTTGCTCGCTGCATCAACCTTGCTCGTGGTTTGGGCATATGCGCCTGATGCGCTTGGCTATCGCGCTTCTGGTTCTCATCGGCTGCACAGCTCTCAGCCATCACGCCGTCCGCACGCCTGCTTCGACCGCGGCCGATGCTTCGTCCTGCGCGGCCGCTTTCGACTCCTTGCAGGCAATCGTTCAGCGAGATTACGCGGGCTATCCACATAGGTCGCGCGGCCACGAGGCCACTCTTGCGGCACTGGCCGACAGCGTGCGTGCGGCGGCGCACACATCGGGCGACTGGCAGGTGTGTATCCCCACCCTTCAGAGTTGGGTGCGGTTCTTCCGCGATCCTCACTTGATGGTCTGGCAGGCAGCCCCTCCATCCGAAGGCACCTCCGGCGTGCAGACGCCGAAAGCAACGGAGGCATTCGCCGAAGATACACTCCGGCCGTCGCTGCACTTCGTTGACGACAGCACAGCGGTGCTGCGGCTACCCAGCTTCGAACGGCGCTACAAGGCCGCGATTGACAGCCTGGTGGCTACACATCGCGCCAGACTGCTCGCCACGCCCTACCGATCGTGGATGTCCGCGAGAACGGTGGTGGTTGGACCGGCTCATACGAGAGCATACGTCCGCTCCTCTATACTGGCCCGATCCAGGTATACGGCATGGAGGCCTGGGCCTCGGAGAACAACATCGCGTTCTTCCGTGGTTGGCTCGAGGATGAGCACCTGTCTGACGAGATGAAGGCGCAAGTCCGTGCCGCTCTGCCGAAGATGGAGACGAAGCCGAATCGATTCGTCGTGCTCACGCCGGACACGCTGATCCGCCTTGCGACGGTGCATCCGATGCCGCGCAAGGTAGCAGTGCTGATGGGTAGCGGCTGCTTCAGTAGCTGCGAGGACTTCATCCTCGAGGCGCGACAGAGCTCGAAGGTAACGCTGCTGGGTAGCGAGGCTACACTGGGCGGGCTCGCGTACGGCAATGTACGTCTCGTGTGGCTGCCGGGGTGGCGACGTCTACTCCTGCCGACCTCGCGCTGGCGTGAAATCGATGCAACCTCGAGAGAGGAGGTTGGCCTCTCACCCCAGGTCTGGATACCAGAGGGTGAAGCCGACGCCGTTGACTTCGCACGCCGTCATCTACGACGTTGATTTAGCCTCCGTATTCCCGCGCCCAACAATACGCTGGAGTGGACGGAAGGCCATCCATGGTTTCGGCCAAGCGCGGTGCAAGTGTCTGCTCTCACGCCGTTTACTGGCTCATGCGCCGGCCCTCCGCCACTTAGCTTGTTCGTTAACCCGCAGCCGTTTTCCGGCATGCTACAAGGATGAGTGCAGCTGAGTCGTCAAACGCAGAAGTGTCGAACTCGACCTCGTCAGCTGGGGAGGGACTCGCCTCAGGCGGCAAAGCTGATGAGGGGTCCTCCGCCAGACCCCTTCCTGAAAGCTACTGGTTGGGACAGGAGCTCGATTGGGATGCGCCGTGGGAGCCGGTGGTGCTTTGGGTCGAGTTGCCGTTCTGGCTCATGGTATCAGATTGCTCGCTGCGAGTTAAGGTCAACGGTCACGAGTTCCAGGTTGACGTGCAAGGTTCTTTCGTCGAGCTCTACGCGGGTGAAGTGCTCGATTCACGACGTACGGCTGTCTACGTCGGCCCAAACCCGGAGCACCTGAATCCGGAACTCAGACAGGAGCTTGAGCGGGAGAATATCTCAACATTGCCGCGGCCTTGTCGCTCTGTCCTGAGGATTCACTCAAGGTGCAATGGTGATGTTCTCGCCGCAGTTCAGGAGGACAATAGGCGAGCAAGAACAGCACATTCGTACCTGATGGCACTTTGTGAGGCGCACTTTGAGGTCGTGAACCGCGTTATTCAGGGATACCGGCTCAGTACCTATGATTACTTTCCTTATGAGGTCAGTCCTTGGGACATTCCGATTTGGCGTATAGACACCGCATGGGGTTTCGACTTGGTCGCCCTTCTCCCCTACGCTACGTGGGACCGGAAGCCGATGATCGGCCCGATGGGTGGCCTAGCCGAAACGTACACACTGATCGAACCAGTGGCCCTGCAAGATGGGCTCCTAGCTGAAGCTAATGCGGGCGAACTCGAACTACTCGATGCCTTAAACTTCATGGAGCGCGGCGACTACACGGGTGCGGTACGCAGAATCACGACTGCGATCGAGGCCATCGTTGAATCCGTTTTGAGGGTTGAACTCCTCAAGCGCCACAGCGTGTCCGACGTCGAGCGAAGGTTGCATGCATCGCGAAACGACTTCCCGGGCCGGGTACGTCAGTACCAAAAGCTGAGTGGGAGCGACCTGGACCACCAACTGCGGAAAGAACTTGACTCTACCCGCGCACTTCGGCATGAAATCGTACATCGCGGGCGCCGCATTACCTTCGCAGATCGAGGGCTTGCGCATCGGGCCGTGGATACGGGCCGCTGGATCTTCAACTGGTTCGAGGATCAACCTGATCGTGCGGTACTGCGTGAGAGGCGCATTGGCGTACGATCCATTGGCCGGCACTTCAGCTATTTCGACGCTGAGATTACCCCGGAGGGTGTGGTGGTGCAAAAACCACCTTCCTTCGAGGATGACCTCACGGACAGGCATATCGCCGAGTGACGAGGGATCGTTCCCCAGGCATCCTATTGTGACGTTCCTCTGCGGTCTTACAGTAGCGTGAAGTGGACGCGGGGCCATGCATGTTTTCGAGCTCTGTGCTACCTTGGAGTTCGGTGCGGTTCACTGGCTTCGGTGTCGCCCCGCGCCACTTACGCAAAGCGTCGGGCGGCCACAACTGTGAGCGATGCAACGCGTATGCGACCTCTCGCTGCCTTGGTGGCCCTTGCGTTCGTTGGGTGCTCCACTGCGCCGCCGGCCTCGTCCGCAGCGCACACTGCGCCGGATGCGGCGGCCGCCGTGGAGACCGCGATCCTAGCCATCGCAGATAGCATCTTCGCCGCGGCACGGGCCCGCGACGCGGATCGATTCGCGAGTTTCTTCTCCGACCGGCCCGACTTCGCCTACGTGATCAACACGCGGCGGTTGGGTTCCCGGGACGCGCTCCATGCTACTTTCCGATCCATGCTCTCCCGCCAACTCACGTTCGAGCCCCGGTGGGGCCCGCGCACCGTGCAGACGCTCACCTCGCACATCGGCGTGTTCACGGGGGAGTTCGAGACGAGGGCCAAGCGCGTCGATGGCGAGGAGTGGACGGCGAGCGGAGTCGTCACCTTTGTCGCGGTGCGGGACTCCCTGGGCTGGCGGGTGGTCAACTGGCACACGTCGGAATAGCATCGCGGTGCCGTGCCGCCCAACCAGCGGATGCAGGCGACGGAGGGCACGCCAGGTTTTCTGCGGAGGCAAAGGCCTTGTGCATGTGCCCTCCGCGCCTTATCCAAAATGTTAGGCCGCTGCACCTCCGAGCCTGCGGGTGTTCAACTTCTCATAGGAAGGCGCTATGGATGAGCAGATCTACACACATG
>JALZCF010000317.1 GCA_030863245.1 Chloroflexota bacterium | reverse complement strand
GCATGGCGGGCTTGCCTCGTTGGAGGCGCGCTGCATCCAGCAGATCAACCCCTAGAAATGCCAGTCGGTCTGCCTCCCGACGGATCGCCTCTAGCCGTCTGGTGAGTTCCGCCGGTTGGATGGTATCATCTTTCTCAATCTTGCGGAGGAGCAAGTCTGTCATCGCCTTGATCGTTGTGACGGGCGTGCGCAGTTCGTGGGAAGCCGTGGAGAGAAAGTCATCCTTCAGCCGCTGTGCCTCCCGCTCTTGGGTAATGTCGTGCAGGATGGCTAGCGCGCCAGTCACCTCGCCTCGCTCATCGCGTACCGGCCCAGCACTTACCAAAGCATCGCGCCACGTCCCATCGCGATGGCAGAGCTGCCAGCAGAGTCCTGTGACCCGCTGCCCTTTCAGCACCTGCTGAATCGTCTCGCGCACCTCCGCCTGCATCTCGGGATGCGCTAATCGCTCCATTGAGGTCCCAACCAATTCCCCCCCTTCGATCCCCAGCAGATCGCGCCACCGCGCATTCGCGAAGTAGATGGTGTGATCGGGTGCTATCACGCAGATCGCTTCCGCCGCACTCCGCACCAACTCCTCCCAGCGCGAACTTGTCTCACCAAGTTGCTGGCGCAGTTGGCTCACACTATCCATCAAACGGAACTGCTCGGCTATATCGGGACTCGCCTGATCCACATTTGGGAAATACTCTTTGCCAATCGCCTGCTCTGCCTCTGGGGTGCGTTGGAGATAGACCGTGACATAGCAGCCAGGATCGCCTAGCGCAATGCGTTTGTGGAGGGCCACCTTGGCGTAGCCGAAGTTGCGCGCGGCGATACCGCCAAAGACGGAGCTGGTCATGAAGCACAGCGAGGGCGCTCGCCGCACGAAATCGTCGAAGGGACAGGAGGTGGTCCGCACGACGACTCTGTCGTGCGCTTTGGAAACCAGCGAGAAGTTGCCCTTGATCTTCTGTTTGAGATCGACAATCACGTGGGCGTACTCGTCCACGGTCAGCGGCCGGTCGATCTGCCAGAAGCGCTTGTACTCCTGCTCGATCGCTGCACCCATCGAAAGCCCCACATTCATGATGTAAGCTCCTGCGATGTCGCTTCCCAGGATGGCTTCATTCAAATGGCCCAAACTGGAGATAAGTTGCCGCATGAAGGTATCACGGTCGAGGTCGATCGGCGTCACAAAGGCTTCAATAGTGTCGGTCATTGGCCCTCCTGTAATAGGTATGGGTGATGGGCGCCCCTAACGTATCGTAACTCGTACAAAAAGCTGTGCTGAGACCAGTCTGCCAGATGAAAAACGGCGCTGTTGCATGTTGCATGTTGCATAGGATTCGATGGCATTCCACGCGCCGGGTTCCGGAATTGAGTCGGTATAGAACAGACTTTAGCAGCGTAGGGTTGCCCCAGTCAATGATGGTAGTAAGATCTGAGAGGCTGCAAAACGCACTTGATTTAGACACACGAGATGTATAACTATTTGGGTACAGCAAACTACATGCCTCCAGGAGGAAGCAGACAATCCGCGAGGTAACGCGAGACAAGGATATCACATAGGGCAAGAAGGCGGTGACGATAGGAGCGGAGAGATGGGAAAGGATGGAGTGAGGGTTGAAAGCTGGTCAGGGGAGACAGCACCCGACGAAGCGATGCTGCGCCGGAAGCTGGCGGACGAGGGAGTGGATCCCTATCGTTGGTCCAATGGACCGGGTGATGTGTATAGTGCACACAGGTACGCCTACCACAAAGTCATCTACGTCGTGCGCGGCTCGATCACCTTTGGCCTGCCCGAGCATGGGGAGGAAGTAACGTTGCACGCAGGCGACCGTCTCGAGTTACCAGCAGGCGTGGCACATGATGCAGTCGTGGGCGGGGAGGGTGTGGTGTGCCTTGAAGCGCACCAGTGAACTGCGGGGCGGTAGACGCACATGAGTGGCTTCACCAAGCAGAACTGTCCAGAAGGAAGGAACGCGAAACGGAGCCCTATGCCAGGGCTCCGTTTCGTGGGAAGTAGAGGAACCTCGTCTATATCGTTGGGACCGTCGCTCGGGTGCTGCTAGCCGAGGACGTATTGGACGGCCGGATGTTGCTTGGCGGCGCGTGTCTTCTCAAGGAGGGCATCGACGCCGAGGATGCGACCGGCACCGAGCGCACCGAGGCCGAAGAGAAGGACCGCATAGACGATGTGGTCATCCACCAGCCAGCCGTGCTCGAGCGGGAAGCCCTGCAGCAGCCCCTCTGCAAGCTAGCGGCCCAGTAGAAGAGCATCATCACCACGCCCCAGAAGGCGTTCCAGTGCACCAGCACGCCGAGAATCAGGCCGGTCAAGGTCAGGCCCCAGGCGTTGAGCGCATCGATCAGGGGGTTACCGGCCAGGCTGGCAAAGAAGCCCATCAAGGGATTGCCTTCATTTCACCCCCACCTGAACGTCATCAGCCGCTCGTGACAATCAGCGCTCAAGGCAAGATATGGTAAGATTGCCGTAACGCGGTGATGCTTCGTACGGAAGGTATTTTGTGGAGCCACATACTCTCTCTCCCACCCAGTGGATCGTTCAAACCAAACTCCAACTACCCCGCTTGCGTGATGATCTGGTTGCGCGACCACGCCTACTAGCAGCACTGCACAAAGCAGTCCGCACGCACCGTCTGACACTTGTTTCCGCTCCCGCCGGCTACGGCAAGACAACCCTACTCGCCGCGCTGCCCCGTGCGTACCCCCAGCTGTCGATGGTGTGGCTCACGCTGGATGAGGAGGAGAATGACCCTGTTATCTTCATGAGTGCGTTCGTCGCAGCGCTCCAGCGACTCGATCCGGCTTATGGTGTAAGCGTACAATCCCAACTCGCTGACCCGAGCAGGGCGACCCTCAACCTCCGATGGGTGGCGGGCCTTCTGATAAACGATATCCTTGCGACCCAACCGGCCCCATTCGTGGTCGTTCTCGACGATCTGCATCGGATCAGCAACCCAGCGATCCACGATGCGCTTGACTACTTGCTGGAGCATCTTCCCCCATCCATGCATCTCGCCGTTACCACGCGCCATGATCCGCCGCTGTCGCTAGCCTGCCTGCGCGCACGCGGCCAGCTTGCGGAATTCAGGTTGCCGAGCCTGAGCTTCAGACTGGAGGAGACGTCCACCCTGCTATTCGTTCAGTTTCTTCTCGACCTGCCTCTCTCTGCCTTGCGGGCCCTGCAG
>JALZCF010000316.1 GCA_030863245.1 Chloroflexota bacterium | reverse complement strand
TGATAGCCCCACGCGGGCGTTTTCGTTATCCATCCGCGCTTGACGTGCGGCAACACGCTCATGACTGGCTCATCGCCCGCCAGCATGTGGTCTACCTGCCCGGAGAGGAGGGAGCAGGACCTTTCCTCACTCTCCAATCTTTCCGCACTCCGCACTCCGCACTCCTCAACCGGATTTCTGAACTACCCAGCCGTATTGTTACGTGACGAAGGTTGATAAGGCTCACCAGAGTTTTCTATCTACTTTCGTGTCTTGCAAGAGTTGGGCAAAGTCAACATCTTCCCGCTTGTCATTGGCATGAACAGAGAATACTTTGTGGATGTTGTAGGTGTGCCGCCGCGGGAATTCGATTAGCTTCTCGATGGATTCGAGCTTTCGGGAGTCGGGCACGCTGTACCTACCGTGGCCATCATGGACCGAGCGAATGGTGTTGAGCTCCCAATCGCCCATGATGGCCACGCCCCTGAAAATGACGATGGTGTCTGTCCAGCTGTGCTTTGGCGCGTGGATGAGGAACAACGGCTCGCCATCCAAGGAGAGGCTGGCGTCGTCGTCGAAGTATCGGGTAGGGCCATCGCGTAGGTAGCCCTGAAAGCCGCGCTGGAGGACCATCTGCGCGTGTGGGAAAGCTCTGCGAAACTCATTCGCCGTGTGAGCCGAGACGTGATCGCCGTGCAGATGGGAGCACAGCAGGTACTTGGTATCAATGCCCAGGTCGCGCACGGCCAGACGTGCATCGGTAACAGGAGATGTTTGCTGGGCCCCATATGGCGGTAGCTCGAGGATGACACCGCTCTGACCGTGAGTGAGCAACCAGCAACCGGTGCGGAGATTGTTGTACTGGCCCAGCAGATAGATGCCATCGCTCCACAACTCCATTTCTGCCTCAGCCCTCGGAGTTCGGCGGCGGTGCGGGCCGGAGGGCGGGATCGCCGAGGAGGTTGAAGGTGGCGACGATGTCGTGATCGTTGGGCGTGTTCAGGGATACGGCCCGTTTTGCCTCGTCCAGCGCTTCGCCGATGGTGGGACGCTCAGCCGAGAGGAGCTGCTGGAGGAGGGCCTCGTTCAGGGCGGTCTGATTGGTGGGAAGGGTCAGGCTGGTCGGCGCGACGGCGGCAACCGCGCCCCCTTCGGTTGACCAGAGAAGCGACTCGGCGAGTGACTCCTGTTTGGGATGGCTGAAGAGCCCGGCGAGGCAGGTCATGTTGATGTAGATCGGCAGGCGGCTGCCGTTGGTCAGCTCGCTGGCGTTTTGGGTGGTGAGCAGCTGGTCCTTACCCCACTGTTGCACGCTACCGTGGCCCACGTAGTTGACGACGAGGCTCCCCTCGTTCAGGAAGGGTAACATCTCCGCCAGCGCGTCGCTCTGTGCCTCCGGATAGACAGTGAGGGCCTCTATCCCCTGCGGCACCTTGTCGCGCAGTTGTTCGCTGTGTGACTTGAAGAGCGCCTCCTGCCCATCTGCGGCGAGCAAGACGCGCTGCCGCCACGCCCCCTCGGTGGGATCGTTGCTGTAGGCGAGTCGCTTCTCGATATAGGCGCCGAGCTGCTCGGGCGTGCGTGCGGGCAAGCGTCCCAGCGCGACATCCGGATAGCCATCGTCGTCCAGATCGGCGATGTGGTTGTCGCTGACCGTCTCGCCACCATAGACTGTCTCGACGAAGGGAGAGGGAAGATAGGCGGCGGGCGGCTCGCTCTGGTAGCCTTGGGGGTCGTAGGTGCTATCACCGACAAGCAGCACGAAGCGGGGCTTTGTCTCCCATCGTTCCTGCGCGTCGCTCAGGAGGGCATGGAAGGCCATCGGATCGACCATGCCATGGCTGTAGGCGTCGTACACTTGCTGGGGCGTCAGACGCATCGTGCTGAGCCCTGCATCGCGGTGGAAGGCGAGGAGCGGCTCGACGGCCTCCACTAATGGCGGGGCGACGATGGCGAGATAATCTGCCCCCTCCGTAGGGAGCGCCACCTCATTCGCTCGCTCCACGCTGGCCGATTGTGCTAGCGTGCGCCGGGTGACAACAAACCGTTGATTGGGGGGTGGAGCGAGTGTTATCCTATCCCCGTTCGACGTACCCGTAAGTGGGACGACTACCGGCTCGATCTGCCATGCGATGGCATCCTCTCCGATACGCTCGAACTGGATGGTGCCAGCTTGTGGGAGGGTGCCGACGAAGGGCCCTTCGACACCGCTTGTTGTGCTGGGGTAGTGGAGCACGACCTCGTCCAGCATGCTAATGTCCGCACCTTCCGTGGACTCTGGGACGACAAAGGAGAGCGCCAACGCATCAGCGGCTGGCGCGTCGAGCGAGAGCGTTTCCTCATGCCGCTCGTCACCAAACCAGTGGAAGCTGCCCACCTGCTCACCCTCCACCAGAACTGCCATACGGTGCTCGGTATTCGTCACGCCGCCGGCGCGCACCGTGATTGTGACGGTGCCTGCCTGGCGGCCGGGCGTCTCCAGCTCGTGTTCGTCTGTTGCGGGTCCAGCGAGCGTGCGCCAGAACCAGGGGTCGCCCACGTACTTGGGGCTATACTGCTCCTGACCTGAGAGGCGCTGCTCCACGATGACGGTATCGAGCGGCTCGGCGGAGGCGCCTTCTGACCCCGCGGAGACCGGAACCTTCACAGGCTGCGGCGTCTCACCAGCGACGAGCCAGAGGTTGTGGGTCTTGCTGTACCGTGAAGGAGTTCCCTCCGGAATGTAGAAGTACAAGGCTCCCTGATGACTCTGATAGGGGAGTGCCTCGCCATTCAGCAGGAGGGTCAGCTGCTCCTCGGTACTCCAGCCCAGACGAGCGAGGGCCTTTGGCTCCACCACGAAAAGGCCGGTCCCCTCCACCGTGACACGAGCCCGCGTCACTGGCTCCCCCTCTGGCGGCAGTGGAGCCTCGACACGGCTGCACCCCACGAGGAGGAAGAGGAGGAGAGCTACTATCGATTTCCAGGAGCCAAGAGGTGTTGGGTGTTGGGAGTTGTGTAATACTAGGTATGGCATAAAGCATCGTGAATACATAGTCCACGCTTGTGGGTGCGCGAGGCGGAGGCACACTGAAGTGTTTACTACGAACCTTCTAGCGGCGTACAAGGGTCCATCCGGCGAAGGCGACGAGGACGATAACGCCTAGCAGGATGGCGCCGATAAATCCTTGGATCAGCCAGTCAAGGGTGTCGCGACTGGTTTCGGCTGCGAACTGCGGGTCGACCTGTGCGCCCGATTGGCTAGGGAGCAGCGAGCCGACGGTGGGTGTTGCCGCTTGAGGGCGCTCACTCATGGCGCTTCCTTCAGTGCCACCTTCGCCTGGTGCTGGCCCTTCATTGTTCAGCACGATTGCGAGGGTTGGCGTGGGAGCCGATGGGTTGGGGGCCGATATAGTAGGAGCCGATGGGTTGGCGTTCGCGATATCTTGTTGCTCCTGCGACTCCACTTGTGCAACCTCCCTCACCGGTGCCACAAAGGCGGCTGCAGTGGCGGGCGCAGTGGAGGGGGCGGAGAATGATGAGTTGTTCGTGGTATTGGTAGCAGTCGGGATCGACGTGTTCCTGGTGGCAGGTGTTGCCGCGCTGGGTTGCGTGGCGACCGCTACAGGCGTGTTGGTTGCCATAGAAGTGGTCGACACACGAGTGCTTGTCGGCGCACTCGTGTTCGTTGCCGCACTCGTGTTCGTTGCCGTGGCGGCGGCTGTAGTGGCGGTCGCGCTCGGCAGCGGTGTCGCCGTCGATACAGCTCCCGAGGTGCTCGGCGTGTTCGTCGCAGTAGGTGCACTAGGTACAGGGCTACTCGTCGCAGTCGCACCCTGGCTTGACGCGAGCGTCGGGGTGGGTGTGTGGGTGGGGCCGGATGAGGCGTTGGGGTTAGACAACGCGAGTCCTGAGCCCGTATCGGCGCCCCGATCGCCGTAGAAAACCGAGCCTGATGATGAACAGTTCAGGTTCTGAAGAAAGTAGTAGTACCTGTCTTCGTCGTCGTCCACCGTTGCATCCTGGAAGACGTAGTCGTGACTCGCGAATGCGTTACAGGAGCCGTCAGGATTCCTGATGGGGTTATCCGGGTTCAGCAACTCGGCCTGACTCGTATCGAGTTGGCCGCCGTTAAGCTGGAGATCCTGCTGGCTACGCCAGACGTAGAAGCCGGCGCTATCCTCCTCGCTCCCTGTTCCCCAGCGCAGTACGACGCTGTCATCCCCCCAGTCGCCGTCAAAGTATGCCAGGTCGACGGCGGCGTGGAGGGTTGTGACAAGAAACAGCAGCAAGCTGGCAAGAAACGAGAGGGCGAACAGTTGCTTTAGGTTTCGCATAGAAAAATAACTCCGTTTGCCTCAGCTACCTACTCATCGTAGGCAGGAACATGTGCCCGCCGGAACTGCAGGCTTGGTCCCCATCGAAGAGGCAGGGATCGATGTTGAGATGCGTGGCCGGGTCGCCAAGGAGAATGTAGGTGTCGATGAGCCGCTCCCAGTAGGTATCTCGAACCCGTCGCTTCGACTCCCATGTCAACGGCCCTAGTTGTGTTATCGGGTCGTTTTCGACGTAGCCCAATAACGCCTCATAGAAGCCCTGCGTCATCAGGTCATGGGCAGAGGCGACATCGAGCCCGACCGGCGAGAAGGCAGCGATGGTACCGCGATCTGAGAGACGCATCATGGACTCACTCATCGCCTGCCTATCCGGTTTGATGAAGTAGCCATCCCAGCAGGCCCACGTCAGGCTCATTGGATACCGTGGGCTGGGACGCAGGAGCTCGAGATCGCTCACGAACTGGCCGGACACGTATCGTTGAAGTGCCCAGACACCCCCCGAGCTGGCCCATTGGTCTGGGCTGCCATGTCCAACGTACTGGACGATCAGGCGACCCCGATCCATCGAGTGCTTGATGGCATCGCGGATCGGGAGCACGTCATTGCCCGGGTTGGGCAGGTAGGCCCGGCCGATCTGCGCTCGCTCGGGGAAGAGCGGGAGGATCTTATCCGAGAGCTGGTGGAAGTTGCCAGCACTATCCGGGTTGTCCGCTACCAAGAGGAAGCTGCGCTGCCACTCCCCTACCGGAGGGTCGCTTTCATAGTCGATAACCTTGGCCACCATGGCGGCTGCCTCGTCAGGTGAATTGACGGGGAAGCGACCAATGTGGATGTCGGGCATATGATCCTGGGGGCCACCCGCCAGATCCGAGACGTAGGCGTTATCAGAGGGCACCTCTCCCAAGTAGTTGTCGCGGTAGACCAGCATCGGCGGCAGCCATACGCGAGTACCGGTACCCAGGAGGTCCAGTGGATCATAGGTGCCATCGCCCACCAGGAGAACGAAAGCGGGCGGCGGGCCATCCCAGCTGGTGTAGGCATACTCGATGTAGTTCCGGATGGCCTCTGGGTCCATCGTGCCGTTGCCGAAGTCATTGTAGATAGCGTTCGTCGTCACGAGGCGGGTCGTGAGTCCCTGCGCTGCCCGATGCTGGACAAGTGGCTGCAGAGCGCTCACAAAATCAGGGTGGGTGATGACAAGATAATCAGCCTGGGAGCGCTGGCCATGCAAACCCTGCTCCTGGTAGCGGGTGATAGAATCGACGCGCTGGGCCAGGTTGAGGCTGGTCACGAGATAATTCTCGTCGGCACTGCCGGGCCGGCCGAAGGTAAGTGCGGTGCCTGAGGCCGAGGCATTCGTGACATGCCGGATATTACTGGGATCGCTCACCTCGAATGCGACCTGGCCCGAGCTCGCGATATTGGCGACCTGGTAGTTCGCAGCGGCTGCAACGTTATCGAAGAAGAGGGCAGTGCCGCCCGCGTCGAGGGCCCGCTGGTAGCTTACGGTAAAACCGTTGAACATGATGGCATCGGCAGAGGTACCGGCGCAGACAGCGTGCTCGATATGGAGACGATTCCCCGTGGACGACAGCTGACCTGGCGAAAGTGTGATACTCTGGGCGAATGCTGCAGGGCCAGTCCACTGTTGCTGGACCTCTACCTGATTGACGGAGAAGCGTACATCGCGGCAGTAGGAAGCGTACTCGCTCCCTACCAGCGGGCCGATCTCCGGCGTCACCGTCACCGGCTCGCTTGTGGAGGAGAGGAGATGGGGCAGGTCGAACGTGAGATCGAAGGTGGCCTCCGCACTGCTGTAGGCTGTGAGCTTTGCCCAGAACCAACGCTCGCCGGGCTTCGCGCTGGAGTCTAGGGTCATGTAAGTGTGATCTTCTTCGAGCCGGAGGTTGTAGGGAACCGCGGTGCGAGGAGCGCCGGGCTGGTTAGGCGTGCCATCAAGCGGGTTCATCCGCTTGCCCTGGTTCCCTGCGGGGAGAACCTCCAGTCGATAGACGAGCTTGCGGCTCCAACGACTATGATCGCGGGTATTGACCAG
Organism: Chloroflexota bacterium; assembly: GCA_030863245.1. GTDB lineage: Bacteria > Chloroflexota > Anaerolineae > Ardenticatenales > Ardenticatenaceae > JALZCF01. The sequence continues at coordinate 653 of JALZCF010000316.1, read as the reverse complement.
GTAGAGAGCGGAGCCGTCGAGCCAGATCGCCTGCTCCTGGGCGCTCGTTCCTGACCCGTAGTACACGGCGAGGCGGGATGGATCGGATACGTCAACCCCCTGGGCAGCCAGGTCTGCCAGAGGGATTCGGAAGAGACCCTTCCCTTCGAGCTGGATCAACCAACTCGTTGCGGAGGAAGCGACTCGCTCTGACTGCTCTGCTTGCTGCTCTGCTTGGCGGGAGGCTTGCGGGCGTACACGCCACATGCGGGACTGCTCGTAATTGCTAAGCATCCCCTTGAAGAGCGGCTCGAAGTGGGGGTCCTCTGATAGGGATGGCCCAGTTCGCGGAGTCGCATCGGCTGACCAGCTCAACGTCACGTCTGCAGAGGGGAACCAGCGCAGCGCGCCCGTCGCCAGATTAACCTGAACCGGTGTAAAGCGGACCTCCAACAAGGCTTGCCCCCGCACCACTGCTGGCTCTCCAACCGTCACCGGCTCGGCGGGGAACCACTCGTTCGCGTTGTAGAGCGCGGGATCCGGGAGATAGGCTGCCTCCATCCAATCGCCGACTGGGTTGTCCGAGTCCGGTTCCTGCACGGGGTGATAGATAGGAACTGGCTCAAGCGGGTGCACGAGGGAGGATAGAGTTTGCGCTGCCGCCACCCTGGCAT
>JALZCF010000289.1 GCA_030863245.1 Chloroflexota bacterium | reverse complement strand
GTACATGGGTGGGGGCTGGGCGGTCCAACGGGGGTACTCGACCTAGCAAAACTACCTATCGATTGGACACAGCCCGACTTCGATGACCGTCTTTGGCCAACCACCCACATTGTCCATTTGGTACGACGACGCGGATTGAGCGCCCCATCGCGCGGCACCGGGCACCCCAGCGGATGCTTCTGGCCGAGCCGGTGATTGGCACCGTGGATATGCCCCACGTGTCACTCACCTTAGAAGGGGCAGACATCGCAGCCCCTGCATCCCCGTCCCCTCGGTACGTCGTATTGGACCTAGGACGCACGGTTCATGGACGGGTCATCATGCAGGTTGAAGGCGCGGCCGATACCATTGTGGATGTAGGATGGGACGAGCGACTGCGCGAGGGCCGCGCGCTCCCTGCCCCGGGCTCCCTTCATATGGTAGAACGCTTAGAAGATCTGTCTTCCTCGCCCTACGTTGACGGCACCGACCAACATGCTATACTATAGTGACTGCTCTCGCGGGGGTGGATGTGGCCCGGTGGCTGCCCTGGTCTTCAAAACCAGTGGGACGTTGCGCAGAGCAAGGTCCGGTGGGTTCGACTCCCATGCACTCCCGCCTATCTCCCGATCTTTCGCAAATCAAAGCGGATCGCCCCAGCCTGACGTGCAAGCATGGTTGCGAGTTGTCCATCGATCAGGATGATGCCGGAAGGGCCCAGCACCTCACGAAGCTCCCGTGCCATCTCTTTCATCTCTTCTTGCTCCGGTGATTCAGAGAAACTCAGCCCGACCGTCAAGATGGCCTGGCTGCTGCCACGTATCAGACCGAAAAGGTAAGCCTGAGCAAGCCCAGATTGCTGTTCCAGCCAGTCGCCAAGGGCCAACACCTCTCGATACTCGATAACACGTGGTGGTGGACCTACCCGTATCTGCGTCGCCTTCTGTTTGGTGTCTGTGCCACTGGCTTGCGTAGGTTGCCCTGTTTTCTGCCCCTTCGAGAGTGCAAGGAGTACCGGCAGTTGAACAATCGCGGAGGCTGGTCCACTCCGATCAACGACAACCCCCGCGGCCTTTGCCTGAAGCGCCATCTGCACGACCGACGAGAACGCCAACTGCAGGTAAGGCTGTACTTCTGAGTGGCTGTGTCGGAGGGTGCTGCGACTGGTAAACAGGGGCAGGTATACCTTGCCATCCTTGGTTTTGACCATCTTCACCTGGATCGGTACATTCTCGCCAGTCAGCAAATCACCATTCTGCAGCCCTTCGGGTAGCGCCTCGACCGGCAACAATAGCGAGGCTCGCTTCAACGCTTGATAGAAACGTGCATGAGCCGCCTTGTCGCCCGGTTCGAGCGCCGCAATAGCCTCGGCTACCGCCCTGCGTTTCTGCTCTGCTTGCCAATACTCATTAAAAGACACGTCGTCTCCTTCGACTCAATCCGCCCGAAAGCGTCAACTCTCCCAAAATGGATAGTTAAGCATACCACGAGCCAGCATGTTCCCATATTTGACTAATGCACGATCAGGGAATCTCTTCGGGCTTGAATCTCCAATCATTCCGCACTCCACATTCCGCATTCCGCATTCCGCTTAATTGGATTTTTGCTTGAAATCATCTATAGTCACTCCCATTACCTGGGAATTCCCATAAGAGGTACTTGTGCAGTTAGACTCTGTTTCCACTTCAAGTACGGAAAACGACGATAGCCGGGAGGTTGCACGTCCAGCTCACCCCGATAGGGGTTGGACATACTCCCTTTTTGTGGGGCTTGCGGTGGCCGCTATCATCGTTTTCGTCCTGTCTACTACCATCTTCTACTTTGCGTGGGACTACATGCCCGGGCAGTTGCGGTACCTACCACGATATATCGAGACACACCTTCTCCCGGCGCGCCCTCACGATGAGTTCGTAGCTACCCCTGTGGTCTCCGTTGCACCGGAGCAGGCGTTGGAGAGTTTGCGGCTCCGCGCCGCTGCGACGCCTACGCCCGCCGAACCCGAACCGACCACTGTTACTCACGTGGAAGCAGTAGCTCCCGTCGAGCAGGCAGCACAGGCAGAATCAGGGGCACAGGAGGGCCAGAACGTGCCGCTAGAGCCAGCGGCGCCGGTAGAGCCAATCGAACCAATCGCAGAGCCAGCCGAGCCAATCGCAGAGCCAGCCGAGCCGACCGTAGAGCTGGAACCCACAGCCGCACCCCTCTTCCAGCCACCACTCCCGCAGGCACGTCTTGAGGGACTGCGCCACGAGTATCAAGGCTGGAATAACTGCGGCCCGGCCACCCTTGCAATGAATCTCTCCTACTTCGGGCGGCCTGAGACCCAAGAACAGACGGCCCCTTTCTTGAAGCCGGATGAGGATGACAAGAACGTTAGCCCGAACGAGATGGCTTCCTATGCACACTCGATTGGCTACGGTGCACGGGTGCTCGTCGGGGCCGATCTCGAGCTGCTACGCACCTTCCTCAGTAACGGCATCCCGGTAGTAGTCGAGTCTTGGTTCATCCCTGAGCCGGATGACCAGATGGGGCACTACCTGCTGCTTGTCGGTTACGACGGCGACAGATTGACCTTCTTTGATTCCTATAACGGTCCGGACGTCCAAGAGCACGCGGCTGAGTTTGACAAGTTATGGAAGGTCTTCAACCGCACCGCCATCGTGGTCTGGCCACCCGAGCAAGAAGCACTGGTGATGGCGATACTGGGCGACTTGACTGACCAGAAGACCATGTATGAGAACGCCCTAAACAGGGCCCACGACGAGGTCAATGCCAATCCTCAGGATAAGTTTGCCTGGTTCAACCTGGGTACCAACCTGACCGCTCTAGGAGACGTCGAGAGCGCTGCCCAAGCTTTTGACATGGCCCGCTCCCTCCAGTTGCCATGGCGCATGCTCTGGTACCAATTTGCTCCATACGAGGCCTATTACAACGTTGGCAACTACCAAGAAGTGATCAACCTCGCGACAACTACTTTGAATAGTGCAGACAATTTGGAAGAGAGTTACTACTGGCGGGGCCGTGCCTTGGAGGCACTGGGCGAGGTCGACGCCGCGCGCCGCGACCTCGAGCAGGCCATTCGCTTCAACCCGAACTTCACCCCCGCGCACGAGGCACTCTCATCCCTCCCATAACACAAACCCAGCGCCCCATGCTCACCTCCCTTCTGGATACCCCATGAACAGGCTGTTTGATGCACCATGCAATACTCCTCTGAATAACCATACCCTCCAGCTCCGCTAGTCACGCACCCATCTTTCCCACCCCATGTCCCGAAATTCGCTTGTAGCACGCGCCGCCATCATCGTGATGGTCGGCTTTTTATTGTCTAAAGTGGCTGGCGTGGTGCGCCAGCTTGCGATCGCTCACGTGTTTGGCACGAGTGGGATGTTAGATGCCTACTTTGCCGCCTTCACCGCGCCCGATCTCATCTTCATGCTCATTTCCGGTGGTGCACTCGCGACAGCGTTCATTCCCGTTTTCTCTGAGTATCTAAACCAGGAAGGCGCTGATCGAGAGGCGGCCTGGCGCATGGCGTCGAATGTCCTCACGGTTAGCCTCACACTATCAACCCTCGTAGCCGCGGTTGTAGGACTCCTTGCACCCTGGATCGTGAGCGGGCGCTTTGGCGTCGCGCCAGGGTTCTCGCCTGAGCTCCAGGCGTTGACGGTCGCCTTGATGCGCCTCATCCTTGTTTCCACGATCATCTTCAGTGTGAGTGGCTTGGTCACGGGCGTGCTGCACACGCTTCAGCACTTCCTGCTCCCCGCCTTCGCGCCCCTCTTCTACAACGTGGGCATCATCTTCGGCGCGTTGGTCATCGTCCCGCGCCTACCCGAGGCACAACAAGTGTACGGCCTAGCGTGGGGCTCTATTCTGGGCGCCCTGCTGCACCTAGGGATCCAGATTCCTGCCCTGGTTCGCCATCGTGCCCGGCTCCGCCCCGTCCTTGACCTGCGCGATCCCGGCCTGCGTCAGGTGGCGCTGCTGATGGCACCCCGCGCCGCAGCATTGGCTCTCATCTACACCAAGTTCATCATGCGCTCCAACTTTGCTTCCCGCCTCAGCGATGGCAGCCTCAGTGCGTTAGATTTCGCGTGGGACCTGATGCAACTGCCAGAGACGATCTTCGGAACAGCTGTCGCGCTGGCCGCCTTCCCTACCCTTGCCGAACTGTGGGCGCAACGGGCACGTCACGAGTTGGCGCAGACCTTCAACCAGACCGTTCGCGCCATCCTGGCACTCACCGTGCCTGCTGCGGTCGGGTTGCTCCTTCTTAGCACCCCGGTCGTACGGGCTTTTTACGAACGAGGGGAGTTTGGGGTCGAGTCGAGTATCGCAGTCTCCTACGCGCTCAGCTTCTTCGCCTTCGGCATCATCGGCCACAGCCTGCTCGAGATCGTCGCTCGCCTCTTTTACGCCCAGAAGGACACCGTCCGCCCACTCTATGCGGCCGTGGTGATGCTGGTGGTAACGGGCGTCGTTTCTTGGGGACTCCTCGGACCGCTTGGCATCGGTGGCATCGCGCTGGGCGATACCTTAGGCGTCTTCGTCGAGGTGGGTCTCCTTCTATACTGGCTCCGTAGCCGCCTCCCTGAGACCCACGATGGCACCACCGTCCGCGCCACACTCAAGATCGGCTCCGCTGCTGCTACAATGGCTGTAGCACTTTTCTTGTGGCTTCAACTTGCCGGCGATACGAGCATCTACGTCGTCGCGGGCGGCGGCGTTCTCATTGGTGCCGTGGTTTATACCGCCACGGCACTCGCTCTCGGATTGGACGAGATCAAGATGGTCCCGCGCATGGTTTTACGACGACGTCCTGCTTAGGCATCCTGCAAGCCGTGTCACCATCCGCTTGCTCTGCCACTATCTGGAAGAGCCGCTCTATCTTTGCCTCTTTGCCTCTTAGCGTGCGATAATGTTGATATAGCATTGAATTTCGATGGTCTAGAAGAAACAAATCACAGCGATGAGTGAAAAAGTGCGGGTTGCCTTAGACGTCATGGGTGGCGATTACGCGCCTGAGGCCCCTATTGAAGGGGCCGTCATGGCGTCGAAAGCGTATCCAGATATCCAAGTCATTGTCGTCGGGCCGGAGGAGATCATCCACCGAGAATTGAGTAAGCATCCTAATGCTCCTGACCTCGAGATCGTTCCAGCGAGTGAGGTGATCGAGATGGACGAGAAACCGGCACAGGCGGTCAAGGCGAAGAAAGATAGCTCGATGGTCGTCGGGATGAGACTTGTCAAGAACAAAGAGGTGGATGCTTTTTTCTCGACCGGCAATACAGGAGGCATGCTTGCGGCAGGCATTCTCCATCTCGGGCGTATCCGGGGCATCACGCGTCCTGCGTTGTCAGGCTTGACTCCAACCATGAAGCAGCCCACTTTCCTGCTCGACCTTGGGGCGAATGCCGATGTGAAGCCCGCCTATCTGCAACAATTCGCATTAATGGGTTCTATCTACGTCGAACGAGTACTGCGTCGTCCCTCTCCGCGCGTTGGTCTCCTCTCTACCGGCGAGGAAGAGGGCAAGGGTAGCATGTTGGTCCAGGAGGCCTACGAGTTGATCGAGCAGTTGCCGATTAACTTTACGGGGAACGCCGAGGGGAACGACATCTGGAATGGCTCCTTCGATGTGATTGTGACTGACGGATTTACGGGGAATGTTGTGTTGAAAAGCGCCGAGGGGATGGCCCGGATGATCAAAGCGCTGCTCAAGGATACCTTCAAAGGGGATCCGCTTTCCATGCTCTCCGGCCTGCTCTTCGCGCCCCTCGGTGCAAAGCGGCTCCAAAAGGTAATGGATGCGGCGAACGAGATCGGTGGCGCGCCGCTCCTCGGGCTGAATGGCGTCGCGATGGTCGGTCATGGCTCTGCCAACGCCTACGCCATCCATAATGGCATTCGCACCACCGGTGAAGTCGCGAGGAGTCAACTCATAGAAGCCATCGCAGAAGGCATCGCGCAGGTACAAGAGAAGTCACATAGTTCCGTGGTAATGGAGTAGAGGTAGGCACGAGATGAACCTGAATGGAAATGGCAACCAGCAGAACGAAAGAACCCGTGTCGTCATCACGGGGCGGGGCACCATCTCCCCGGTTGGGCATAATGTAATAAGCTTCTGGGAGAGCCTTGTCAAAGGAGAGAGCGGTGTGGAGCGGGTCACGCTCTTCGATCCTTCGCCCTTCCCGACCCAGATTGCTGCTGAAGTGAAGGAGTGGCAACCAGAGCTCTGGATGGACCGCAAGGAGGCGCGACGAATCGCACGATGCTCGCAGTTTGCTATCGCTGCGGCAGTGCAGGCGATGGAGGATGCAGGACTCTCCGAGTCGAACATTGACGAGGGAATGGGCATCTTGCTTGGTACCGGCATTGGTGGCTTTGACCAAGGATATGAAGGAATGAAGGCCCTCCATCTATCCGAGCGGGGCTGGAAGGCAATCTCGCCCTTCCATCTGCCCGCTTCCTTGCCGAACATGCCTGCCTATCACATTGCCGCCACCTTTGGCATTACGGGCTACCTGAGCACTCACGCCTCCGCCTGCGCCACCGGAACCCAGGCAATTGTCGAGGCCGCGGAGGTGATCCGACGGGGCTGGGCACACACGATCCTTACGGGGGGTACCGAGGCGGCAATCAATGAGGTCGCGTTCGGGGGCTACAGCATGATGCGCGGCATGAGTACACGCAACGAGGATCCGCACGCTGCCATTCGTCCCTTCGACAGAGAGCGCGACGGCTTCTTGATGGGCGAGGGCGCGGCCATCTTCATTCTGGAGTCCCTGGAACATGCACGGGCGCGTGGTGCCACGATCTATGGCGAGGTGTTAGGGGGCGCCGCTACCAGCGATGCCTACCATATAGCGCAGCCGGATCCGGAGGGCGTAGGAGCAATCCGTGCGATGCAGCTTGCGGCGCGCTACGCCGGTGTCTCGCTCGACGATATCGATTACATCAATCCTCACGGACCTGGCACACCGCTAGGAGACACCATCGAGGTAAAGGCGATGAAGGAAGCCTTCGGCGAGCACATCTACGACGTGCCTATCTCTAGTACGAAGAGCATGATCGGCCATGCCATGGGTTCCGCGGGCGCGCTGGAGGCACTGGCCACGCTACTTACCTTGGAAACACAAACCATCCATCCTACCCTCAACTGCGACAATCCTGATGACGACTTCGATCTCGACTTCGTGCCGGCCGAGGCCCGCGAGGCAAGGGTCGAAGTTGCTATGTCCAACAACTTTGGGTTGGGTGGTCAGAATGCGAGCCTGATCCTACGCCGCTGGCCCGACGGGGCATAGAAGATCTGGCTTCCACTTTTGCTCCCACCGTCATGAAAATCTACACAAACAAGCGCGTCATCGAGAAATACCAGAAACGTGGCATTCGTTTCAGTGTGGCAGGCTTGCTGGTGATGGGTGTGGCGTTCATCCTGGTCTGGTGGCCGGCATACGCCTATCTCGCCTGGCCCTTGCTGCTTGTCGGGGTAACCATCTCCATGATTGGCACCTACTATGTCAATCGTTGGCTTCGTCCACCGCTTCCCGAGCCTGTCATGGAGGAGGCATTCCAGCGCTTCAACGCGCGGTACGTGCTCTTTCACCACACGGGCCTGGTGCCGCACTTGCTGCTCACTCCCAAGGGACTGATTGTCATCAAGGCCAAACGCTACGAGGGACCAGTTCGCTACAATGCAGAAACCGAGAAATGGAAGGGGAAGTTTTCGATCCGTCGCTTCTATGGGCATGGTCTCACTGCGGAGACTCTGGGCGATCCGGCGGAGGAAGTGCGACAATTGGAAGAGCACGTGCGTGCCTGGCTACAACTGAACCTACCTGATGTGGCAGAGCAGGTACCGGTGGAAGGAATTGCTCTCTTCCTACCACCGAAAACGGAGTTCCACGTCGCCGACTCCCCACTCCCGCTTGCCCAACCCGATACCATCAAGAAGGTGGTGCAACAACTCTTCAGCAAACGGAAACCACTGCCACGCGCTGTCTATAATCGTCTACGTGACGCCTTGGAAGCAGAGCTACCAGATGACCTGGAAGAAGCAGCCTAACAGTCGTTACTGTTTCATCTGCGGGATCCATAATCCCGTCGGATTGAATCTTGCCTTTTGGCAAGATGGAGAGAAAGTGGTGAGCCGTGTTGAGCTGGGGGTAGCCTACCAGGGCTACCCTGGCATAGTCCATGGCGGCATCGTCACGGCGCTGCTCGACGAGGTGATGGGACGCGCCATTATCGGCCTGGGTGGCGATTTTGCCTTCACTGCAAAGATGGAACTGAAGTTTCGGCAGCCCGCTCCGTTAAACACCCCACTCGTTGTCTCCGGCTGGCTCACGCGGCAGCGGAGCCAGTGGTTCACCACCGAGGGCGAGCTCATTGTCGAGGAGAGTGGCGAGGTAGTCGTCCGGGCTACTGCTACCTTCGCTCGCCTACCCGACGAACAAGTTGAAGAGATGAGCGATGCGCTGGATTTCTGGGAAGTGGTAGAAGACAGATCCACACACCAACCGCCGGTAGAGTGGGAGGATGAAGGATGAGAGGCA
>JALZCF010000278.1 GCA_030863245.1 Chloroflexota bacterium | reverse complement strand
GGGCGGAAGCGTTCAGGGAGGCGCGGGTTGTCAACAGCGCGGTGGAGCAGCTTTCGGCGACGGAAGTTAGTGCCGTGAACAGCGCGATGAAAGAGGTTCATGCGGATAGGATGACCGTGCAGAACAGTGCGATCGCAATGGCTCAGGCAGGACGGGCGAGCATTACCGGCAGCGCGGTTGGGGCGGTGGTGGCGCAGGAACGCGCGAGTGTTGTCAACGGGGGGGCGTTGGCGTTTGCCGGTGGGGAAGCGGTGAGCGTGACGAATGGGGGCGGGATAGCGCTGGCCGGCGGTAACGTGATGGAGGTCACAAATGGGGGTGGCATGGTCATGGTTGCCGGGAACCAGATCAGTATCCGTAACGGTGGCGGCGGGCTCCTGCTAGCCGGGCAGGCGGAGGTGGAGGGGGGCGTTGTCGCTTTCCTGCTTTCGGGTAGCGCAACCATTCACAAGGACGCCAAGATCCTCCTCGCCACGCCGCAGGCGGCTGCGCTCGGCGCCGCGCTGGGTCTGGTGTTTGCGCTGGTCTCACGCTTGCTTCGTCTAAAAGAGTAGATAGGCAAGTGGCGAAAACTTCGTGACCCAACGTGAAACGCAAAACGTAAACGGGATGGCACTACGTACCATGCACCACGGAACAGGTAACATGCAACATGCAACATATAACAAAGGAGCAACAGATGGCAGTTGAGATTACGATTAATCGGTCGACGAAGACGATGGTGATGCCGCAGGGGGAGGCGGAGAATATCAAGGAGATTGTGGGTGGGCGCATCCGGAAGGTGGGTGCGCTGACGAGTGCAGGAGGCACGAACCGGTGGGTGGCCGGCGGCGATCTGGAGGAGTTGGCTGAGATCCTGCGCAAGGCAGGCTACGAGGTACATCTGGTCGGTCAACCGATGGTATACGAGGAAGACGACGACGAGTGGTGGTAGGAAGGGGGATCGGTATCGATCTTGCTTGATTATGTAGTGGCGGGGCGCGGGATCTGACAGGGGGAGTGCTGTTTGGATTCGGGGCTTTCGCCATCAATTAGCATTCTGATCGACAAGGAGGTCAACAAGAATGGATGACCGTGATTATTATCGAGGACGAGAGTACCGTGGGCGCGAGCGTGATTACGACCGTGGCGACTGGCGCGAGCGCGACCATGGACGTAACTATGAGGGACCTTATCGGGACTACGGCTGGGAGGCCGGGGAATCAGCCCTTGCCGAGTTCCGGGATCCTGAGGTCCGTGCAAACATAGAGCGGAGCCGGGGCGCAACCCGCGGCTACGGCCGAGAGTCTGGCATGCAGGGTTACGGCGAGCGTGGCTATGACCAAGGCAGAACCCGTGGCTATGGTCAGGAGTATGGGACACGCGGCTATGGCGAGCGTGGCTATGGCTGGGAGTCTGGTACGCGCGGCTACGATCGCGAGCAGGATTACGGCTATGACCAGGAGTACGGCACGCGGGGCTACGGTCGCGGGCGTGATTACGACTATGGCACCCAAGGCTATGGTCGGGAGTACGGTACACGTGGTTATGGCCGCGGTTACGGTGAGCGCCGCTATGGTGAGACTGATTATGGTTACCGGGGCGGCTATGGCCAGGAGTATGGTGAGCGTGATTATGGCGAGCGCGGCTACGGTCAGCGTGGCTATGGCTACGGCCGGGAGTCCCGTATGCGTGGCTATGATCGTGAGCAGGATTACGGCTATGGCCAGCAGTATGGCACGCGCAACTATGGTGAGCGTGGTTACGGCGAGCGTGGCTACGGTCGTACCTACGGCACTCGCGATTGGGGCGAGCGTGATTACGATACCGGTGATGTGGGCTGGAGCTACACGGAGGTGTGGCTGATCCCGGGGCCAGAGACCGGCCGTGGCCCGCAGGACTACCAGCGCTCGACCGAGAGCATCCACGAGCAGGCGTGCGAGCGCCTGACGCGGCACGGCCAACTGGATGCCAGCAACATCCGCGTCACCGTGGATGACGGCGAGGTCACCCTTGAGGGTACCGTGAACAGTCGCGAGGAGAAGCGGATGGCTGAAGAGGCACTGGATACCGTTTCCGGCGTCAGAGATGTGCACAACCGCCTGCGTGTCCAAGAACAGCAGGAGGGTGAGGGCATGACCCAGCGCACCGGGGAAACAGAGGGCCAGGAGGGCTAACCTGGTGCGCCACCGATAGGCTTCCCGCTCGCTTACAGAGTGGGCACACAAGAAGCCCCTGCTCGATTACCATCGAGCAGGGGCTTTCTTTGCAACAACCGTAACTATTACTTGCCTGTCAGGTATCTACCGGATTTGCTTCCTGCCTCCAAACTCCGTTCGATCGCACGAACCAGATCATCGATCTCGAACGGCTTGAGCACCACTCCAATGCTATTTGAGAGCAGGTAGGGCTCCCGCTTTTCAACCTCCCCGATCATGGTCGTGCAGAGAACGATGGGAAGCGAGCAGGTACTCGGCTCTTGCCTGAGTTGCTGGAGCACTCGACATCCAGCTTGCTCTAGTCCAATGGGGTAATCGAGGAGGATCAGATCGGGATCGCTCTGTCCGACTGCTTCAATCTCCAACGAGCAGATGGGGTGCAAGATGACATGATAGCCCTCGAAAGTAAGGATATCCTGGTAAAGCTCAGCCATGTCCGGTGAGTCATTCGCCACGAGGATACGGGGGGACATAAGAGTCTGCTCTCTAGGTAACTGTAATACCCTGGACAACGTTGGCCGCGCCACACCTGTGTTCCCTTCAGCTGTTCTACTCTCCCCTACGAATCATAGAAGATGTGGTTGCATGGCTAAGACCATAACAACCCACGGGGCACGAGGGGCTATACCGTTCTCGATATAGCCCCTCGTGCAAGGGAGAGCAACACCCTTAATTAAACCATATTATGATAGCCTTGAATAGAGACAGGAATACTCATTTTATGGGTACTCCAGTACTCATTCTGATATCTCTACGATGCCATGTTCCCAGGCCCAGCCAATCGCCTCGGCACCTCAAGAGATATTCAATCTATCATATAGGTCGTCAATGAAGCGATCGAAGGCATTCATGGTACGCTTCTCCCTTGACACCGCCGTCTAGTCTCCTATCTCTAACCTCTAGTCTCTTACTAAGCGGCGGAGGAGGGGGATCGCGGAGAGGAGGCCCCAGGATTGGTCGTGGGGTTGGATGAGGAGGAGGCGCAGGGGAGAAGTGCCCTTGTTTACCACACCGCGCACGCGATCGCTGGGAGCGAGGAAGCAATCACCCGCATGGCAGGGGCTTTCCTCGGCGTCAAGCGAGACGCTGCCTTCCCCGTCGAGAATGAAGAAGAACTCCGTCCGCTTCGGGGCATGGGGGAGGATACGCCCACCCACCTCCACCTCGACATAATGTATTCGAAGTCCCGCCCCACTCTCCAGCTCTTTGTAGCGCGTTGCCACATGGTAGGCGCTGCTGCGCCAGGGCAGGGAATCATCGAAGGCATTGAATTTCTGAATCATCTAGGCCGGGTCCACGGTTCGAGATGGCAAGTATCATTGTACGTAAGTAGCCGCCCAGGTTGATTGGCCTGGGGTGGGCGCAGACGGGTGATGGAGGTGTTGCTGAGCGAGAAGTGATGGAAGATATTGTTCAATGGCATCCGGAGCAGGTGAGCGAGATACGCACCAATCGCGCCCCCATGGCTGACAATGGCAACACGCTGCCCCTCGTTTGCCTGGACGATCTCGTCGACGATCGTGACAAAGCGCTCGCGCAGCTCGTGAAGGCTCTCGGCACCGCCCCGTCGAAAGTGCGGATCACCGCGCTCCCAACGCTCCCGCTCCTCCCGCGACATCGTAGCAAGGATCTCATCAAAGGGGCGATTTGTCCAGCTTCCCATCTCTATCTCACGGAGCCTCTGCTCGGAACGCAACCCCATGCTGCAAACGTCCGCGATAATTCGCGCCGTCTCACGAGCCCGACTCAGATCACTCGTATAGAGCAGATCCGGCGGGTCAAGCGCCAGTCGCTCCGCCAGCCGGTGTGCCTGCACCTGCCCCCTCTCCGAGAGCGGCGAATCATAATGCCCCTGAATCACCCCCCGCGCATTCGCCTCACTCTCCCCATGCCGAATCAACCACACCTCCGTCATACCCTTACGCCTCCACCTGCCGTTCCGCTCCCCGCTCCCCGCTCCCCGCTTCCCGGCCGTTCCGCTCTCCGCTCCCCGCTCCACGAACCCACTCCCCGCGCGCCGCAAGATAGATCCCCAGCAGGATCAACGCGCCGCCCTGCACAGTGACAAGAGGAACTGACTCACCGAGGATGAAGTAGGCGAGGATGGTAGAGCCGATGGGCTCGCCAAGGAGCGTCACGGCGATTAGGGAGGCGCTGAACCAGCCGAGCGCCCAGTTGTAGCTGGAGTGGCCAATAATCTGCGGCACGATCGCGAGGGCCAGCAGCCAGAGGTAGGTCTCTGAGCTGTAGCCGGTCAACGGTAGCCCCATCACGAGTACGATCGCCAGCAGGATCACTGCGGCCGCCCCGTAGCAGAGCACGACGTAGCTGAGCAGGGACACGCTCTGGCGCAACCTACGGCCGATGAAGAAGTAGAAGGTGACCGTGATGGCCCCGAGTAGCGCCAGGCCATCGCCCAGCAGCGCCTCTCCGCCAATGCGGAAGTCGCCCGCACCGATGATGATGCCGCCCACAACGCTGATCGCAATCCCCATGGCGGTGAGGCGCGTGATACGGTCATTAGAGAGAAAGGGGGTCAGCAGGCCCACCCAAATGGGATTGGTGTTGACCAACAGCACGCTCGACGCCACGGTGGTGTAGTCCAGAGACGAGATCCAGGTGGCGAAGTGGAGCGCGAGGAAGAAGCCAGAGCCGAGCGCTAGCGCCCAATCCCGCAGCGCCAGCTCTCCTAGCTCATCGCGGGCGCGCATCCATGAGATCGGTGCCAGGATCAGAGTCGCCAACCCGCAACGATAGGCCGCGATGACGAGCGCGGGCGCATCCGCCAGCCGCACAAAGATCGCTCCCGTTGATACAGCCGCCACCCCTATCGTCAACGCAAGGGCAGGGGGGAAGGCTGGTGTTTGCCGGTGCATGGCGAGATGATAGGGGCGAATGGGAGATTAGAAAAGGGAAAGGGGAGAATGGAAAATGGAAAGGGGAGAATGGAAAAGGGAAAATGGAAAGGGGGGAAGGGAGAATCGAAAACGCAGAACGGATTTCACGCGATAAAGATCAAACCCTCATCATCTGTTCCCCGCTCCCCGCCCCCCGCTCTCCGCTCCCCGCTCCAGTGCTAGCGGCACTGCAGCGATTCCAGAACGTTAGGCATCGTGTAGAGGCGGAGCAGGGAATTGGCGGAGGGCGAGAGGATGGCGTACTGCTCTTTTGTATTCTGCACGCGTGCGCCCGGGAGCAATAGCGTGTTATAGAGACGGCTGCGGCGCACGGAGGCGCGTGGGCCAATCGTGACGAAGAGGCTGTTGACCTCGTCATCCACCTCCGCCTCTGGGGAGATCCAGTTGAAATGCAGCGCGTCGTACCCCACACCTGCACCCGGCGGGTGGGGAAGCTCGTGCCAGTATTTCAGTAGGTAGCGATTCACCAGCAGGAGATCGGTCGAGGTATGGATAGGCTG
>JALZCF010000263.1 GCA_030863245.1 Chloroflexota bacterium | reverse complement strand
CATGTTTATTGCCGGTCTGGAGATCGATCTCAATGAGTTCAACCGTAGTCGCAACCGAAGTCTTCTCTTTGGTGCGCTGACCTTCGCCATCCCGCAAGCAATTGGGACCCTCATGGGTGTCTATCTGCTAGGGTTCAGTTGGCCCTCGGCGATTCTCTTGGCGAGCATGTTCGCGTCCCACACCCTGCTAGCGTATCCAACAGTAAGCCGCATGGGACTGGCCAAGAACGAGGCGGTGATCATTACCGTGGGCGGCACGATCATCACCGACACCATCGCGCTGCTCATTCTGGCAGTTATAGCCAGTTCCGCGGGAGGGGCATTAGGAGTTGCTTTCTGGGTCACGCTACTCCTCTCGTTGACCATCTACACCCTCTTCATGTTCTTCGGTGTGCCACGTATCGGAGGCTGGTTTTTTCGTAACGTGGACAGTGCCGGGGTGACAGGCTACGTGTTCGTGCTGACCGTGGTCTTTGTCTCCGCCTTTCTGGCAGAAGTGGCAGGCGTCGAGCCGATCATTGGCGCGTTCCTCGCTGGCCTCTCGCTTAACCGGTTGATCCCTGAGCATAGTGCGTTGATGAACCGCTCCGAGTTTGTGGGTAATGCCCTCTTTATCCCCTTCTTCCTGATCTCGGTGGGCATGCTGGTAGATGTGCGAGTCCTCTTTGCCGGTACCGAGGCCATCATTGTCTCGGTCGCGATGATCGGTACCGTTTCCGCCACGAAATGGTTGGCGGCCTTCCTCACACAGCAAGTGTTCGACTACACAGCTGTGGAGCGCACCCTCATCTTCGGGTTGAGCGTACCGCAGACGGCGGCCACGCTCGCCGCAGCGCTCATTGGGTTTGAACTTGGAATTCTGAATGAGGCGGTTCTCAACGGCAGCATTCTCATGATCCTGGTTACCTCTCTGGTTGGCTCTTGGATGGCGGAAGACGCGGCTCGCACATTGGCACTCCAGGAAGAGGTACGAGTGCCCGCCGATGAGATGGTGAGCCAGCGCATTCTTGTACCCGTCGCCAACCCGGCAACAGTTGATGCGCTGATGGATCTCGCGATCATGATTCGTGAACGACATTCTCACGAGCCGATTCGCGTCCTTTCCGTGATCCCGACGACTGATAACATCCATGCCCAGATCGTGGCCAACGAGAAAAAACTGGCGCTCTCGATCAAGCGGGCCGCGGCAGCCGACGTTCCGGTACGGACCACAACCCGGGTCGATATCAGTCCTGCCAATGGCATCCTGCGCGCGTTGACGGAGATCCGGATCACTCACGTCATCATCGGGTGGACAGGAGAACTGACTGCGCGCGAGCGGATCTTCGGGACTGTCCTGGATCAGGTGCTGGCGCATAGCAGTCAGATGGTCTTTGTCTGCAAGCTGGAGCACCCCCTCAACACGATGCGGCGCCTGGTGATGGTTGTTCCGCCCAATGCGGATCACGAACCGCGCTTTGGGGAACTCCTTCACACGATAAAAGTGCTCTCGCGACAGATCGGGGTCACCATGCATCTTCTGGCGGCCGAGGAAAACCGGGGAGAGTTGGAACGTCTGGCCGCACTTACCAGACCGCTTGTCCCGACAACTTTCGATAGCTATCCACTGTGGTCCGAAGCCATGGAACATCTCCCCAGGCTGAATGACGAAGATCTGATCGTGCTGGTCGGGGCGCGTGAACATACCGTATCGTGGCGCTCCGATCTGAATCGAACGCCCGGCCAGATCGCCTCCCGTTTCCCCCACATCAGCTTTGTGACCGCCTATCCCGCCCTAATACCTACCATGTTCCTTGTTGCGCCTATTCTCTAGCGCTACAATGGGCCTAGACGGATGAGATACCCAGGGAGAAGAGTCTTATGGAGCGCAGCAACGCGGTCGCCGTTCCACCGTCCGCCAGTAGAACCAGGCGAAGCTTCACAGTAGAAGAATACCATCGCATGGCCGAGGCACGCATTCTGACTGAGGACGATCGTGTAGAACTGATGGATGGGGCGATCCTAGCCATGACGCCCATAGGCCCGCGCCACGCCCAGATCGTCAACCGCCTTACTCAGCAGCTCGTACTGGCTCTCAGCGAAGTGGCGCTCGTTAGCGTGCAGAATCCCATCCACCTCGCTGATGATACCGAACCACAGCCGGACATCGCCCTGCTCCGGCCCGATGTGGACTACGGCGAAGCCCATCCTCGGCCCGACGATGTCCTGCTCCTGGTGGAGGTGGCGGATACATCACTGGACTACGATCGGGGTGTGAAACTCCCGCGCTACGCCCGGGCCGGGATTCCCGAGGTATGGCTGGTGGACGTATCGGGCAACGTCGTCGAACAGTACACGGAGCCACGCGGCGCGCAGTACGAGAGCCAGCGCACCGTTGCCCGGGGGCATACGCTCCGAGCGCAGACGGTACCGGTCGTCGTGGAGGTGGAGGCAATTCTAGGATAGTATTCCGAGTAAGGGAGAAATCAAATGCAGATTAGCGCACGGAATGTGCTCAAAACCACGGTCAAAGAGGTCAATCACGGCGCGGTGAATTCGGAGATCGTCGTCGCTCTGCCCGATGGGACGGAGATTGTCTCGATCATCACCAAACGGTCGGCGGAGGCCCTCGGGCTGACGCCGGGCAAGGAGGTCTACACGGTCATCAAAGCCTCCAATGTCATGATCGCCGTAGATTGATACTGTGAGTGACTGTTCAAAGACGGGAGAGACACACCCGTTGTGCTACAAAGCCTCACAAACACGCGGAAACGGTTCGTAGTAAACACTTTAGTGTTCGTCCGTTCACAACACAACTGGTAACACAAAGAGAGCGGCACCGTGCCACTCTCTTTGTCTCTCTCCCCTTCCTCTGATCAGCTATCAGTTCGCGATAGCCGAGTAGAGGAACAGGTTCGGCGTCCGCCACGGCACGTCGCTGACGATGCCCGGCGTGGCGCCACTGACAATCGCATCCCGCACTTCCGCTGGGGAAGCGCTCCCGTTCCGTTCAAGGTAGAGCGCCGCCACTCCCGCCACATGCGGCGACGCCATCGAGGTGCCGCTGATGGTCTTCACAGCGCTGTTGCCCGTGTCCCATGCGGAGGTGATCTCCGAGCCCGGTGCGAAGATATCCAGGCATCTCCCCCAGTTCGAGAAGGAGGAGCGGGCATCGGATGCATCGGTGGACCCCACGGTGATCGCCGCGCCGACCCGTGCCGGGGAGAAGAAGCAGGCGTTCCGACTGCTGTTGCCCGCTGCAACAGCGTAGGTCACGCCGGCAGCGATGGAGTTGCCGACCGCCTCATCCAGAGCGGATGATCGACCGCCGCCGAGGCTCATATTCGCCACGGCTGGCTTCACATGGTTCGCGGTCACCCAGTCGACACCCGCAATCACGACCGATGTCGGGCTCGAGCCCCTACAGTCCAGCACGCGCACGGCATATAGCTTCACATCCTTGGCGACCCCGTAGGTCGCGCCACCCACCGTGCCGGCGACGTGCGTGCCGTGCCCATTGCAGTCATCTGCACTCCCGCCGTCCACCGCATCAAAGCCACTGACAGCGCGTCCACCAAACTCACCATGGGAGAGATGGATGCCCGAGTCGATGATATAGGCATGGAC
>JALZCF010000211.1 GCA_030863245.1 Chloroflexota bacterium | reverse complement strand
GCCCTGGCCGCTGTCAGCGATGCGGTCAAGCCACAGCACCGCCCGCTCGCCATCGGCACCATCGCGGCGGTCGACACGGCGGGATGGGTCGCGGGCTCTGCCTATGGCGCCTGGATCACAACCTGGCTTGGCTGGCGCTGGGCCTTCTGGCTAAACGTGCCACTTGCTCTCTTAGGGATGTTACTGGTGGCCTGGGCACTGCCACACGGAGAACGCTCCGACCGCCGGCTGGATCTGGGGGGGGTGGGGCTACTGACCCTCTTCCTGGTTGCATTCACGGTTGCCCTCTACCTGGGGGCGCCGGCCAGTCCGGAGAGCGGCGCGCTTCTTGCCCAAAGTGGCCCGCCGGAACGCTCGCCGTGGTTCTGGCCGCTGCTTGGCCTCTCGGGGCTCCTGCTTATCGGCTTCATCTGGTGGGAACAGCGGGTGGAGGAGCCGCTGATCGACATGCGCCTCCTAGTCGGCCGGGTCTTTGCTGCGGCCAACAGCATTAGCCTCTTGACAGGCATTGTCCTGATGTCGGTCATGGTAGAGATTCCGGTGCTGCTTCAGGCGCTCAGCACCTCTGTCGAGGCAGCTATCGCGACGAGCGGTGGGTTACTGGCGATCTTCGCGGGCAGCATGATGATTGGAGCCTTGGTTGCAGGGCCGCTTCATCGCTTCCTCACACCACGCTGGTTAGCGCTTGGCTCGCTGCTCATCTCTACTTGGGGATTGTGGCAGCTGGCAAGTTGGGAGCAGGCGGTGGGGGTCGATGGGCTGCGGGTGCCACTCGCGCTCGCGGGGCTGGGGCTGGGGCTCGTGACTACCGCCATTGCTACGGTCGTGTTGGACAGCGTTGTGGAAGAGGAGCGGGGGATCGCCGCCTCGCTGCTGCTGGTCGCGCGGCTGCTCGGCATGACCCTCGGTCTCTCCGTGCTTGTCACCTGGGCCCTACAACGCTACGACGCCCTCCTCGCGGCTGAGGAAATGCCTAGGCTCGGCGACGCCGGCGCGACCGCGCAGATCGCCGAGATCATCGCGCGGATCATGACGACCGTCGTTACCGATCTCTTTCTTGTCACAGTAGTCGTCGTGGTGATCGCTCTCGTCCCGACTCTCTGGCTGAAGCGTCTTCGGGTTCCCTCTTGACATTCCTGTAGCTGTGATGTGATACTTATCTATAGGTTGTTGAAATAACAAGAGCAGGCGTGCCCGCATGGTGTGGGAACTCATGTGGGTCTCTGGTAATTGAGCCAGGGCGCCGGCGTGCACCTCGACGGGTTGTCACCTTTTGAGTTAACTGTCGTCCCCCATTCGAAGCGTGGCGGCGAGCCATCCTCTAGCATAGCAGCATTGATTGGGTTGAGGCCTACGTGATCAACACTCTGCGGCCACCGCGCCTGGTCGAGTTCGGTTGTCCAGCGGGCCACGGTGGGCACGAAACGATGGAGCGAGACAAGGAAATCTGTGTGTAGCTCTCACGACTGCGCCATCGTGCTCGGTGTTGCTGCTCGACACGATCCAGCAATTGACTGTGGAGGTGGAGCAGCCAGGTGGCCGGAGTGAAAGGCGGTTCTGTGAAGAGGCTATCTGTCGTAATTCTTCTGAGTGGTGTGGTCCTGGTGATAGTGCTCATAGTACTTACCCGTGCCAGACCTCTTGGGGACCCACCAACAGGTGACAACCGGATTCTAGTCCCGGTCAAGATTGCTTCCGATGGTTCGATCTCAGTAGGGAACGTACCGCAAGGTACGCTAGATGAGCTTGGTCTCAACGTAAATGCCTCAAGTGAGCTAGTAGAACTTAGCAGGGACTCGGACGTATTGATGGAACTCGATCCAGAGCGGGTCGAGTTGAATAAGGATGGCCAGTTGCTTGTGAGAGTCGACTGGAACGAGGAAACGCGGGGTGAGCTATTCGAGCTTGTGCTAAGGTATGTTGAGCTACCGGTGGAAGAGTTGGGGGTAACGCAAGCGGAAAAGTGGATCTCTACTACCTCCGCAACGATTGTTGTCACTCAGGGGGAAACCCAACCTGTAGCAGCTGAACTATGGGTACCCGTCCAAGTGGGTATTAGCGAGGATGATGAGCTATTCATTGAGGGAGTACCCACCGGGACGGAGATTCCGCCAGAGATAGAAAACCAGCTGTCCCGTCTCGGCGTATCATCACTCGAAGCGTGCTGGAGCTATGGTGTGCTCCATCTTCTCGTGAACGACAGGCAGGTGCTCCCTTCAGTAGGTCTTCAGCCTCAACTGTTGCGTCGAATTGTGGCAGATGAAGCACTGAGAGAGGTAGCAGGAGTTACCGCCGAGATACAGGTGCCAGTGGTGCTGACTACCCAGGTTGATACCTTGGTAGATCAACCCGCGCGTTCCTGCGCCATAGTGGCCGAGAGTAACACGCCTTGGCTTACGGTGAACCAACCCATCTCGTTTAACGTAGGGGTGCAGAGCGTGGATGGATTGCTGGTGAACAGTGATCACTTGACCTTGCAGGTTAACACCGGAGGTGAGGTAACAATGCATGAGGGTACCACTGAGTTGGGTGCCGTATATTTCACCCCACATGTGCTCTTGGACAGCGTGGAGCTGGGGATCAACGCTCTGCCGCGGTACCAACAGGTCGGGTTATGGGTCATCGATAAGCTGTACCCGTGGGCGCGATACAACCTGCTATGGACGGCCTGGGTGCTCTATCACGTACCTGTGGAGTTTCCGGTACTGATCTACTAAAGGAGGTGTAGGTACACAAGAACTCGTTTACTGTAAATTCAAGCCAACATCCAACCATACATGAAAGGAAATTCACAGTGAAACGGATAACTATCGGCGCATTGCTACCCATCCTTTTGGGAATCCTACTAGGACTTTACAGCGTCCACCAAGTGGGTGCTCAGGAAGACGAAGACGATCCTGCGCTGGCCAACGAAGTCGAGGTGGCGGTCACGATTGACCCGGATACGGGTTGTGTGTCAGTGTTTGGGCTTACGGCTCGACAGCTGACCCAACTGGGGATTTTGCCCTGCCTCGATGCCCAGTCGGTACAGTTTTTGCAGGAGCTAGAGTCGGCCTCCGTCGATGTGACTCGTGATCTGGTGACGCTCGTGCTGAATGATGAGCCAACTCTGATTGTCGACTGGGGTGGCACAAGAAGGGAGCCGGCCTATAACCTTCTGAACGCTTACCTGCCGATAGTAAATTGGAGACTCCTCGAAGCATGGGTTGATGAGACAAGAATCAATCTCCGTTTAGTCGTGGCGGATGAGCTAAGTGAGCTGCCTCGCTTTAACCTCACACGGCCGATACGAATCGACATCAATGAGGACGAGTTGATGGTCGAGGAGGTGGTCATTCCACAAGAGCTGCTACAAGTTGATCTGTCTAATGTTGTCGCGGGCGCCGAGCGGGGCGACATTAGACAGATTAAGGGGTGTTTCAAGGATGGTGTGATTACGGCTAACGTTAACGATGAAGATCTACCCTCCATCACTATAACGCCTGCCGGTATCACTCAGCTGCTAAGACTTAGTGGTCCGCAGGCTCGCGCAGATGAGGCTGTGATACAATCGTGGCTAGCAAACACTGCCGGGTTTAGCCTTGCCTTTCCCGGCGGTGAACACGACGTTGATTTCCGCTGCGGGTCTCGTGTCGAGGAAGAGTAACCCTTTCTACACTGATGTACCTGGATCTGCTCATTACAAATGGGCTCTCCTGCGCTTTTGATGATCGGCGCGCGTAACTGGGTTCTGTTGGCGTTTCTCAGGTGCGGAAGGCTGCCCATTTAGTCAGACATGTCAACACACCCTAGCCCACTCAAGGTTTGCGGCTGCAGATCGCTCCCTCCAGCCAACTTAGCAATGGCGTGGCGTGCTCTGGATCATCAAAACGATGTTGTTGGCGAACTCCTGCTGATAGGGGATCGTGACACCCTCAGTTGGTGCTTTCACTCCCATAATAGGTCAACGCCAAGTGAATTGTAGCGTCAGGTGGGATGAAACGTACTGGAATATGAGTTCGCCAACAGCATCCTTTGAGTGCCATGGGGCCGAGCGGCTGCACATCGAAGACGCCGCGCACGTGCTGGTAGGTGGTGTGGGCAATGAGCAGCGTGCCGGGCTGGGCGGCCTGCTCGAGACGGGCGGCCAGGTTGACCGGCTCGCCCTTGACGGTGTCTTCGCCTTCGGTCAGTCCCCCTGCCAGCACCAACCCGCTGGCGACGCCGACGCGCACGGCAAAGTCGCGCAGCCCCCGCGTCTGCTCGAGCTCTGCCGCAACCTCGCGTGCCACCGCCAGGATGGCTAGCCCGGCCAGGACGGCGTGGTCGGGGTCATACTCGCTGGCGATGGGCAGACCGAATACGGCTTTGAAGCCATCGCCCTGGAAGCGGACCACCCGACCCCCATGC
>JALZCF010000203.1 GCA_030863245.1 Chloroflexota bacterium | reverse complement strand
AGCACTACACGAAAGCTGCTAAGCGAAGGAAAGGATGAGTATGGCGAAGACGCGCAAAGACCCGAAGCAGATACCTCTCTTCGAACTGGACACGGATGGAACATTGGGGCCACCAGTAACAGCACGCCCGCCACTCACCGTACAATCGAGCTTGGCATCCGCAATTGGAGAGTGGGAAGATTGGATGGAGAGGAAGAAGATGTCGCCGCACACCATCAAGTCCTTCCGCAGCGATCTGAACCTGCTGGCGCGCTTCCATGGACGCGCCAAACCTATTGGCGGCATCGGTACCAAGGAGCTTCAGGCTTTTCTCACCTACCTGCGGGAGGGCCGCGATGCGCCTTGCTCCCCCAAGAGCTACCAGAGACGTGTCACGTCGCTCAAGAGCTTTTTCAAGTGGCTCCACGACGACGAGATCATCCCCCATGACCCCGCAGCACCGATCATCCACCTGCCGGTCCGAACTCCCTTACCGGAGATTCTCTACGATGATGAGGTAGCGGCGATGCTCACCTCAGCAGAGGCGATTCGTAACGATCCAGAGAACCCAGACGTACGTCCCTATCTGCTCTTCACGCTCGTCCTCAAGACAGGAATGAAGAAGGGAGAGGTGATGAAGATAGCGCTGGAGCACCTTGACTTGAACAACCCGGATGGACCTACGGTGTACGTGCGCTATAGCAACCCTCGCTATGCACTGAAGGAGCGCAAGCTCGCCCTACCAGAGGATTTCCCCGCTCCCTTCCACGAGTATGTCGAGCAGTACGCACCCAAGCAGTACCTCTTTGAGTGTACCCCACGCAATCTGGAGTATGTACTTCAAGGATTGGCCGATGAAGCGGGGGTTAAAAACGTCTCCTTCGAGATCCTGCGCATGACTTCCGCCGTTCACGATTACCGTAGTGGCATGGACCCTGACCAACTGCGCCGTAAGATGGGGCTGAGCGAGATTACCTGGCGCGAGACTGGCGCGAAAATCGCCAAACTCGCCGAGCCACCGCTGTAGAGAGAGTGGAGATTAGAGATTGGAAAATGGAATATGGAGCGTGGAAACTGGAGAGTGCCAGAGTATAGCATTGCAGGTCTCCAGTCTCCACTCAACAGTCCCCAATCTGCATTGCACATTCCGCAATCTCGAATCTCCACTCTCCAATCTCTACTCGCCGGGGACGATCGGAATGAAGGAGCGGTAGATAGCCTGGTACTGCCAGACGGTCGGGACGATGGCAGCGTCCTGCTCGCCACCTAGCGTGATGATGTAGGGATCGTTGGCTACGAGGGCAGCACGCTGGGGCAACAGCTCACCTGCTGCTGAAAGCTGTCGCCACTGTTGATCGGTATCCCGGACGAACAAAGCGCCGTCGCCAAGCAAGTAAACTGCGTTTCCAAGTGTCACGGCGTGTGGCGACGCAATGGGCTGGGGTAAAGGTGCTTCGTTACGAAGTAGTGCGACCTCCCTCGGGTCGAAGTGGTAGACCTCGTCCAACGCGTTGCCCTCCGTACCGATACCACCCGCCAACACGATTCCATCCTGCACTGTCGTAGCCGTGAGGTTCGCACGGGGGGTAGGAAGCGTGGCAACCACTTCCCATTGCGCATCGTCGACGTCAAAGCGGTAGATCTCATCCCGCAGTGTCGTGCCGTCCCAGCCGCCGAAAAGAAAGAGGTCCCCTTCGAATGTTGCCGCGGCACTTCTCGCAAGTGGGGTGGGAAGCACCTCGCTCTGGCTCCACTCACCCGGCAAGGGATCATAGCGCTGGATGACGTCGAGCGGCTGTTCATCGACGCCGATGCCCCCAATCACAAACACATCTCCCCTCAACGTGACAGCAGGAGCCCCATAGACTGGATGAGGGAGCTCTGCCAGGGCCTGCCACCGTCCAACCGAGGGGTCGTAGTGCCAGACATCGGCGCTGGCGCCGGCCTCACCTTCGCCCCCAATCACGAATAACCCACCGCTTAGGTTCACTGCGGCGGAACCGGCACGTGGCGCGGGCAACTGAGCAAGCTGCGTCCACCGTCGCGGCTCTGTTACCACAGGTGCAACAGGAGCAGCTTCTGGCTCCGCCCGGAGGAGAACGACTGCCAACGCCATGACCAGCACCATCACCACGGCACCAAGCATGAGTCCCACCCAGCCAGGAATCCCACGCGTTGGGCGCGGCACGAGCACTTCGGGTACAAGCACACGCCGCGCGGCGGGGGCAACAGCTAGGTCCGACGTGCCAGCAGGAGCGAAGACAGTATCCTGCCGATTCGGACTGCTATTAGAGGCATCGGAGGCGGATGATTCGGCGGCACGCTGAGCTCCGTTAGGCACTATCTCTTCCGGCTCCTCGTCATCCCCTGCGTCAGCCCCATCGTCAGCCGCCATCACGCCCTCGACTGAAACCCATCCCTCGCGCAGCACAACAAGGGTGGCTTCTGTTCTTGAGGCCACCTCAAGTTTTTCGTAGATATTCCGTAAGTGAACCTTAACGGTATTGGGACTGATATCGAGCGCCCTAGCGATCTCCCGGTTCGAGGCCCCGGTCACTACCTGCTCCATGATGTCTGTTTCGCGCTCGCTTAACGGCGTCGTCTCCGCCATACCCCTCCTCAGCAAATTCTATCGACGCAAAATTATGGCATGTGGGGAGATCGGCGCAAAAACTCATCCTTGATTTGAGCAAACATGAATCCCACTAGAGGAGAAAGCGCTGGTACCAGAGGAACGGCACGGCGATGCCACCTAGGCCCGCACTGGCGGCAGCTTCGTCCTGCTCTAGCCATTCGGCGGCAACCCGTGTGATATCATCTCGCAACTGGTCAGGGTAGAGACCGGTAGCAGTAAGCGCCGCGTGGAGGGTATGCCACCGCGCATCCCAGCGATGCTCGTCGAGTGCGGCGCTGAGGGTCGCGCGACCCAACAGACTGGTTCGCTCCGTCACGCTCCGAACTAGCCGCTGGAGGAGGGCTTCCCCCCGCAGCCCACTCCCCTCACTTAGAAATTCCGGCCATAACTGTACGCCTGCCATGAAGCCAAGCATGAACCAGTCGCCCGCTGGCGGCTGTCCGTTGCCCAGCCCCGCCAGGTGGTTTACAGCCTCCTCAGCAGCCGCCAAATCACCACGCGTAACCGAGGGCAGGAAAGCACCTAGCGCACGTGCCGCTCTCCAACGGAAGAGCCGTTTTTGGGTGGGTAGGTAAGGGCGATCTGCCACCTCCCTCGGGAGGCCCCCCCCGGTTGCAAGAAGATCGGGGAGTACGCCCGCTAGACTGCCTTCGGGGGCGCGTGCTAGGAGCCAGTCGCCTAACAAGGCTAGATGACGCGAGATCACCTCCTTGTCCACGCCGATCTCCTCCCGCTTCCATCGAAGCGTGCTCTGCCAGGAGCCAGCCTCGGGCAGATGAAGTGTCAGGTCATCGCCGAGCCAAACCTCCTGCCCAACACGCCAGCCGTAAAGTCCACGCGGGAACTGTTCCCACTGCTTTGCCATCGCGTCCGGTACCACGACGTGGAATGGTCCGTCACCGATCTCGGCAGTGACAAGCCGAATCACCTCTCCTGCCTGATCGACCAGCAAGAGACTCTGTTCCTGGCTCTCCCACACCCGACCCAGCCAGGCGCTGTCAAAACGCGCTGCCGCAATGTCCCCCCAACTGCACGCTCTAAACCTTGCTCCTGTGAAACGCGGATTAGTAGCCATCAGCGAGCCCCCTCCTTGTTGATGAGCTTGAGTCGTTCTGTCTCTGGCTCCCACGCGAGGGAGGCTTGTCCTTCAAGGAGGGCAAGGAGATCCGCTCCTACTAGACGACGACGCCACCCGCGCAACACATCAAACGTCATCCGCTCCTCAGGTGAAGCGGTGACGAGCGCTCGCAGCTCGGAAGAGGTCGCCAGGTAGTTCGCTGCAATATTCATCGCGTCGGCGCGGGCGCGCAGCCAGGCCTGCATCAGCACCACCAGTGAACTCTCTTGATCGCTGAGGGTGCTGCGTTCCGGTAGCCGTGGCCATTCCTTGCGTGGAACCTCCTTGCCTCGCTGGATTGCTGCCAGAATCTCCTTGCCGTTCCTCTCGATCTCTCGATGGTGCAAGCCACGAATTTCGTGGAGGCCCTCGATCGTTTCTGGTGCACGACGCGCCAATTCGGCCAGAATGTTATCGCGCACGATATGGGATGGCACCCGATCCCGCCGGATGCCTTCGCGCTCCCGCCACGCCGCTAACTCGCGCAGAATCGGCAACTCATGCCCTCGCAGCCGGTTCACGCCCTGCACGTGACGGTAGGCCTCATTTGGGTGGACACGCCGGTAGGAATCAGGATCGGTCATCGCCTCCCACTCGTCCTCCAACCACTCATCACGGCCCATCTCCTCTAGCCTACGCTTCAACTTCTCATGTAAGTCAAGCAAGTAGCGCACATCGTTCAAAGCATACTCGATCTGTGCCTTGGAGAGAGGTCGTTTCGCCCAGTCGGTGAGCGTCTCCGATTTTCTGATCGATTTTCCTAGCAAGGTCTCGACTAGGCGCGCGTATCCGACCTGTGCGCCCAGCCCTACCATCGCCGCTGCGACCTGCGTGTCGAAGAGGGGTGCGGGAACAGCTCCCGTGAGGTTAAAAAAGATTTCCAGATCCTGGTAGCCCGCATGCAACACCTTCAGCGTCCGAGGATCATTCAGTAGCTTTGGGAAGGGCTCCAACGTACCGAGCGCACGGTAATCGATGACCGCCTCGACATCCTCCGTCGCGATCTGGACGATCTCTAGCTGCGGATAATACTGTCGCTCCCGCACAAACTCTGTGTCCACCGCAAGCCGTGACACACCACGAATCTCTGTCACGAGCGATGTTAGGGCCTGCGGATCACGAATATATAATGAATTCATAGATAGTATCTTGCCTGTCGAACAATTCCCAAGCATTCCTTTCGTCTAGTGTACAAGCTCACAGAGCAATTCCCAATCTTCCTGAGGACGCGTCCTCCATCTCGCATCACTTCCCCTCAGCTTCCGGCTCGTTCCTTGCTCCACCCATCTCAATACCTTTTGTGATCACGTCACAAGCCATGCGACATGCAACATGTAACACTCCATGAACATCTATCTCCTCGAACCCTACCTCACCGGCTCCCATCAATCGTGGGCAGAAGGATATGCACGCCGGAGTCGACACCACGTCGAGCTGCTAACGATGCCGGGCTACTTTTGGAAGTGGCGCATGCACGGAGGGGCGGTAACACTGGCTCGTGCGCTCCGTGCCGCCTTCACAGGTGAACATCCGCCTGACCTGCTGTTCGTCACAGACATGATCGACGTGACGACGCTGCTGGCCCTCCTACGAGATGTAGCACAGCGGGTGCCAGTGGCATTTTACTTCCACGAGAACCAGTTGACCTACCCACCGCCACCCGGAACCAAGCGAGATCTACACTACGGTTGGATCAACTATGCCTCTGCGCTCGTCAGTAACCGTGTGTTCTTCAACTCCCACTATCACTTGACCGAGTGGTACGACGAGTTGCCCCGGTTACTGAAGCATTTTCCCGACTATAACAATCTCGATACAATTCCACAGTTGCGCGTCCGAAGCGAGGTGCTCTACCCCGGCGTAGACCTTGTCCGGCTGGACACTCCTGCAGCGTATCCTGGCCTCGCGCCGCGTGGCACAGAGGATGAACCGCCACTGATTTTGTGGAACCATCGATGGGAGTTCGACAAGAATCCCGAGCAGTTCTTCACACTGCTCGAGCATCTGGACGGTCTCGACCTACCTTTCCGGCTTGCCATTGCTGGGGAGAGCTTCCGTAACAAGCCGGAGGAATTTCTGGAGGCGCGGGAGCGCTTCCGGGACCACATCGTCCACTTCGGATATGCCACTGGCGAGCAGTATCGCGCACTCCTCCGCCATAGCGATATTGTAATTTCCACGGCCATCCACGAGTTTTTTGGCATGGCCACCGTTGAAGCGATCTATGCAGGCTGCTGCCCCCTCCTCCCCCATCGTCTCTCCTACCCGGAACTCATCCCCTCTGAGCAGCACGATCGTTTTCTGTACCGCAACTTTGGGGAAGCACTCAACCACCTCCGCAAGTGGCTGACGGAGGGCATCCCTTCGACTCACGAGCTCCGCTCCCACGTGGCACACTTTGATTGGCATCACATGGCCGATAGATACGACATAACATTTGAGCAAATGAGTGGAATGGCATAAAAGTTGGCAACCTGTTTGCTTTGGCAGGGAGGGTAACATATAATTCATTAGCTTGCGCGAGTTGCACCCGAGCGCGCCTCGCCAGTAGAGTTAGAAACCATGGACGAACGAACAAACCAATCAGAGTTACACGATGGGGAGAACCGCTTCTCTATTTGGGAAGAGGTGTGGATGCGTGACACCATCCCCCACTCGCGGTTGTTACCTGCGCCAAAGGAAGAGGACGGGGCCCAAGGTGGCGTGGTGATATCCTGGAATGGCACGCCCCGACGGAGTCCAAACGCCCACAACCCCTATGCCTTCAGAGAAGACGAGCAAGTCGGCGAGGGTTATCATCCTTTCCCTGAAGATGAGCTGTGGCAACTGAGTCCTGTCGAGGCAACAGTAAGAGAATGGGAGTACGGCCGCGAGGAACCTTCGGTAGCGTCTGAGGAACCACGCACCAATTGGAAAGCAGTCTTGCAAGAAATCGCCGAGACAGTAGTTCTAACTTTGTTGATTTTCGTGCTGATGCGTGCCCTGATTCAGAATTACCGTATCGAAGGGTATAGTATGGAGCCGAACCTGCACGAGCAGCAGTACCTGATCGTCAATAAAGTCGCCTACTATTTTGGTGAACCGCAGCGCGGGGATGTCGTTGTCTTCGAGTTTCCGAATGGTGCCCCCAACGCGCCAGAAAAGGATTACATCAAGCGGATCATAGGTCTACCAGGCGATACCGTCGAGTGTCACCCAAACGAGCTCCTCGTGAATGGGCAGGTGATCGACGAGCCGTACGGGCCGAATCCCGGCTCTTACACTTGTCCCCCCACCACCCTTGGATCGGACGAGTACTTCGTACTGGGCGATAACCGCAACCAATCGAGCGATTCGCACTCGTGGGGCCCACTGGAGCGCAGGTACATCATCGGCAAGGCGTGGTTCCTCTACTGGCCAGTTGGAGATATGGGATGGGCACCCAACTACCAGATAGAGGCACCTGAGCCGGAGTCGCCAGTGGTTCAAACACCGTGAACCCGCCGTTTCCACCCTACCC
>JALZCF010000177.1 GCA_030863245.1 Chloroflexota bacterium | reverse complement strand
CATTAATGCCCTGCAGCACCTGTAGATCGCTCTCAGAAAGGGGCAACGGGACCTCCGCGCGCAAGCGCGCCCACTCCTCACGCGTAAAGGTGAGATAGGGTGAAAGATAGCCATCCTCGCCGAGGCGGCTGGGCATGAAGGTCTCCTTGCCTTGTTGGTTCCTCACGAAGAAGTATCCTGGAAAGAGTAGATGCTTTTTATCCATGAATCCATGTAAGGATAGCAGAAATCTACAGACGCGGTAGATGAGACAAGCAGAAGAGCATAGAGCCGCCATATGAGGGTATTCTTATTGCTTGGCATTTTTCATCATAGGAGAGCTGAGCCTAGGAAGCTTGTTGCGAGTGACCCGTACGTCGGAAGCATCTAGATACGAAAACAAGAAGTTAGTTATGAGCGAAAGAGCTGAAAAGGTTCCGGTTACTGTGCTGGAGGATGATGAGGCAATTGCGCAACACCTTGCAGAGCGCATCGCAACACTCATCCGCTCTCACAACGACGCCGAGCGACCAACGGTACTGGGGTTGGCGACGGGCAGCACCCCTATCGGGGTGTATCGCGAGCTGATCCGCCTACACGTCGAGGGGGATCTCGATTTCTCGCGGGTCATCACCTTCAACCTCGACGAGTACTACCCGATGGACCCCACCAGCATCCATAGCTACCATCGCTTTATGTGGGAGAACCTCTTCGACCATATCAACATTCCAGCAGAGAATGTCCATATCCCGCGTGGGGACATCCCGCGAGAGGCAGTGCCTGCCCACTGTGCAGCCTATGAAGCGCAGATTCGGGAGGCCGGAGGCATCGATTTCCAGCTGCTCGGGATTGGTCAGAGTGGGCATATCGGCTTTAACGAACCAGGCTCTGGGCGCAGCTCGCGCACGCGCTTGGTCACGCTCGATACCATCACGCGCCGCACCGCTGCTTCCGATTTCTTTGGGGAGGACAATGTGCCCTTGCAAGCGATCACGATGGGGATCGCCACCATCATGGAGGCGCGTGAGATCGCGCTCGTCGCCATCGGTGAGCATAAAGCGGCCATCGTGCAACGGGCCGTGGAGGGACGGATCAGCGCTAGCGTGGCCGCTACCTATCTACAGCAGCATCCTAACGCGACGGTCTACCTCGATCCGGCCGCTGCGACGATGCTCACCCGCATTCGTACTCCGTGGTTACTTGGAGAGGTAGAGTGGACACCCCAACGAATCGTGCAGGCTGTTACCTGGTTGAGCGAGGTAACTGGCAAGTCGGTCCTCAAGCTGGAGGATCGCGATTACCGTGAAAACCATCTGGGCTCGCTGCTGGCGCAAGTGGGTTCTGCCCCACCAATTAATGGGCGTGTGTTCAACCTGCTCATCTCCAAGATTCGAGGGAAGAGCAAGCTCCCTCGTGAGCGGCGGATCATCGTCTTTTCGCCCCACCCCGACGATGACGTCATCTCAGCCGGTGGACTGCTTCGTAAGCTGCACGAGAATGGCAACGATATCGTGGTCGCTTACCAGACCTCTGGCAACATCGCCGTATTTGACCACGAGGTGCGCGGCTACATGGATTTCCTCCGTCGTACAGGCACCGCTTTTGGTAAAGAAGGAGTATTCGAGGACATCATTGCTGAGGTGGAAGGATTCCTAGCGCAAAAGCAACCGGGCGAGGTAGACAGTCCAGCCGTGCAGGCGATCAAACGCACCATCCGCGAGGCCGAGGCGGTCTCCGCAATCCAGACCTTCGGCATGCGCCGCAATCAGGCCTGCTTCTTGAACCTGCCCTTCTACCAAACTGGGCGCGTACGCAAAGAGCCCATCTCCCGTGCCGATGTGCAGATTGTACTCGACCTGCTCGAAGCGCATCAGCCTAACATGATCCTGGCGGCTGGTGATCTGTCCGATCCCCACGGCACCCATCGTATGTGCCTGCAGGCAATCGAGCACGCCTTGGATCTCTACAGTGGGGAGCCACCCCAAATCTGGTTCTACCGTGGTGCCTGGCAAGAGTGGCCCATTTACCAGGCAGACGCCCTGGTCCCGATGTCGCAGGCTGAACTGGAGCGCAAGTTGCTTGCCATCTTCAAGCACCAGTCCCAGAAAGATAAGCCGCCTTTCCCCGGTATCGACGAGCGTGAGTTCTGGCAGCGGGTGGAAGAACGTAACAAGAGCCTGTCCAAACAGGCTGACCGGTTGGGACTCCCAGAATACTATGCGATGGAAGCCTACGTCGTGCGCCGAGCTGGGG
>JALZCF010000169.1 GCA_030863245.1 Chloroflexota bacterium | reverse complement strand
CATTAATTCATCCTTCCTCCTTCCTCCTTGCCGTCACACCCCACACCCTTACACCCCTACACCCCAACAGGCCGTTCCCGGGCTTTACAGTTCTGGCGGAGTCGCGTTATTATAGGGACGAGAGATGCTAAGTGGCTAGTGTGGTTAAGCGAGACGAAAAAAGGGGTGCAGGAATGAACGATGAGTCGAGACCACGGCGGATCGCGATCAATACGGGTGGCGGCGATGCGCCAGGGTTGAATGCGGTGATTCGCGCCGCCACTATCGCGGCGATTAACCGGGGATGGGAGATGTATGGTATCCGGGATGGCTATAACGGTCTGTTTTTGCCGGAAGAGTACCCGGACGGAGATGGCGTGATCCGGCTGACGCGCGAGAAGGTGCGCGGGATTACGCATCTAGGCGGGACGATTCTGGGAACGACGAACAGAGGAAACCCGTTGGCCTATCCGGTACAGACGGAGGAGGGCGAGTGGATAGAGGTAGACCGCTCGGATGAGCTCGTCGAGCGCTTTCATGAGTTCGGTATTGATGCCTTGATCGCGGTCGGTGGCGATGGCTCCCTTGCGATCGCGCATGCGTTATGCGGTAAGGGACTCAACATTATTGGTGTGCCCAAGACGATCGATAATGACCTGGATGGCACGGTCGTTACCTTCGGCTTTGACTCGGCGGTCTCCTTCGCCACGGAGTGTATCGACCGGCTCCATTCGACAGCGGAGTCCCACAAGCGGACGATCGTGGTGGAGGTGATGGGGCGCTATGCAGGGTGGATCGCGTTGCATAGCGGCCTGGCGGCCAGTGCCGACGTGATACTGATTCCCGAGATCCCCTATGACATCGAGAAGGTAGCGGAAAAGGTGCGCGCCCGGTATGAAAGCGGTGCGGACTTTGCGATCGTCGTGGTTGCAGAGGGAGCGAAACCGAAGGGCGGCACTCGCTCCGTTATCGCCACAGAGGTCGGGCGTGCCGAGCAGTTGGGAGGTATCGGGGAGCGCGTCGCGACCGAGATCCGCGAACTGACGGGGGCCGAAACACGCTGGGTGTCGCTTGGCCATCTGGTGCGCGGTGGATCGCCAACCACCCGCGACCGGCGCATCTCCCTCCGCTTTGGGGCGGCCGCGATCCGGGCGCTGGAGGAGGGCCACTCGGATATCATGGTCTCGCTGGACCCACCGACCGTGCGCTACGTGCCACTTGAGGAGGCGACCCACCGTATGAAGACGGTCCCCCTCGACAGTGATACCATGCTTACGGCTCGCGACCTGGGAATATCCTTCGGCGATTGAGAGTTTGCCATTTTGTGGGCTCCTCGCTACGCTAGCGTGAAGTAACATTATCCACTCAAAGAGGAGTGTCCGATGAACGAGCACATGGATGAGGTGACAGCCGAGCGGCTTCACGAGGCGCAAGTCTATAAGGGACGCCCGCCGGAGGAGCAGATCGGCTACGAGGGCACGCTTGGCGAGTTGGTCAACGATCGTGCTACCGAGATGCCCGACAAACCCTATCTGATCTACTACGACGAGGCAGACAAGCGCACCTCTTATACATATAACGAGTTCGGCGAGGCGGTGCATCGCGCTGCGAACTATATGGCAGAGGGGCTGGAACTGCAGCGGGGCGACCGGATCGCGAACGTGGCCCACAACCACGCCGACAGCGTGATTCTCTACTTCGCGGCCTGGTCGCTCGGGTTAACCGTGGTGCCGGTGAACGTGGGGGAGGATGACGAGCGGGTGGCCTTCATCATGCGCAATGCCGAGTGCAAAGCTGCTTTCGTACGTTCTCCCTACCTAGCACGCATCGCCGCCCTACGTGACGAGGTTCCAACGCTCGGCAATATCGTCCAGGTCGGTGGCGACGATAAGGTGGAGGGCGCGGATCACCATTTCCAACAGGAGAGCGTCGATTATGGCGATGTGTTTACTCCACCGGAACCGTTCGACAACACGCAGGAGGCGTTGATCGTCTACACCTCTGGCACCACGGGCGCACCGAAGGGTGTCATGCTGAACCAGTACAACCTGCTCGTGGATTCGCATGGAATCAGGCAGTGGCATGAGTTCACGGAAGAGCAGAATACGATGTGCGTCTTGCCGATCCACCATGTGAATGGCACCGTCGTCACGCTCATCACGCCGATGCTCTTTGGCGGCACGACGGTGCTCAACCAAGCCTTCAGTCCGCGCTGGTTCTGGCAGCGGGTGCAGGACGAGCGGATCCAGATGGTGAGCGTTGTGCCAACCCTGCTGGCCTACCTACTAGAGTGGGAGGAAAAGCACCAAGACTTCGCGGGGTACGATGTCTCCCATTTCCGCCATTTCATCTGTGGGGCTGGCCCATTGACTGTCCAGTTAGGGCAGGCATTCGAGGAAACCTTCAAGGTACCCATCATTCACGGATACGGTCTCTCCGAAACGACCTGCTATTCCTGCTTCCTTCCGCTCGATTTGAGTGAGGAGGAGCATGCCCACTGGATGCAGGATTACGGCTATCCCTCCATCGGGGTGCCTATCATTCCGAACGAGATGGCGATCCATGATCCGCAAGGAAATCCGCTGCCAGCTGGTGCCGACAACAAGGGCGAGATCGTCATCCGGGGCCACAACGTGATGCAGGGTTACTTCCGCCGTCCCGACGCGAATTCGAGTACCTTCAAGTATAGTTGGTTCCGCTCCGGCGATGAGGGCTTCATGATGGAGGATGAAGAGGGTCGGCCTTTCTTCTTCATTACGGGGCGCATCAAAGAGCTCATCATCCGTGGTGGCGTGAACTACTCGCCCTTCGAGATCGACGAAGTCTTGACCACCATTCCCGGAGTGAAGGTGGGCCTCGCGGTGGGCTTCCCAAACAAATATTATGGCGAGGAGGTAGGCGCCTACGTTGTTCTGGAAGAGGGCAGCGAGCTCGGTCCCGACGAGATTCTGCGTCGGGCGCGCGAACGACTTCCCTTCGCTAAGAGCCCCAAGGTGGTTGTCTTTGGGGAAGATGTACCGGTGACGAGCACGGGCAAGTACCAGCGGCTAAGATTGAGCCCCCTCTTCGCCGAGTACGAAAACGTGCAGTTCCGCTAACCAGCAACCCTCCTCTCGTTACCCATTCAAAAGGTGGTCCAGAGACCACCTTTTGTGTTGCAGGGCCCCACCACGAATGAACAGGGGGAGGATCAGTGGCTCGAAAAGGTGTGGTTAATCAACGTTTGTTCAACAAGGAGCTTGCCATTAGACGTCTGATGTGCTACTCTTAGAACGCATTCAAGTTACGCTTCGCTTGATCCTCATGGACGGGATGTCTGGCTGCTGTCCGACATCCAGCTAGATGTCGTAACCCGGGATGTTCCCCCCTTTCTTGAACCTGTCGTCTTCCGATATCGTCCACAACCTGATACAGTCCCTTGCTTGAACGAGCTGCCTTTCCGGGGAGGCAAGATGAAAAACATGGGCATTCGAGTCGGGCTTTTTCTAGTTCTGTTGCTGCTCTTCACCATCGCTGGGGTAGTGGTGCGGGATCTTGTATGGCCGGAGTACGTGGGCGGTAATGCCGTTGACGTCGGCCAGGAGGAGGTGGTTCCGCTCCCCAAGACGATGATCCCGCTTGTACCGTTGGTGCAGGAATAGAGAAAAAGGAGAGATATTCTAGAGTATTTCCTCTTTAATCAGTCGGAAAAACCCTCTATACTAGCATTATTGTAGGGGACTGCTCGTGGGTGCTGGCTCGACCGATCAGTTCTGTTAGACGCAGAAAGGAAAGAGCATGACGAGTCTGACAACAAAGCATCCCTGCTGGCCTTTTCCGGCCAAACCTGTCGTGGAGGAAGAGATGGAGTGGCCTCCTCCTTCGTCCCCTCCGTCCCCTCCGTACAGAGACACGTTTTCTCCTCCCCCTAACAACGGTTGTGCCCGACGAAGCGGACAACCACATGCGCCCCGGATCAACGGGCACTTCAACCCATTGATGTAGGGCGCAACGAAGTAAACAGATAGGACGAAGTATTCTTCACGTCGTGCCCACGAGCCCTACTGCCGAGCCACATAACGCGCCGGTTACTGTACACGGCGCGTTTTGCCTCAACTACGCAACAGACTCCTGGCGACGAAGAGAACGTTAGCAGGGCGCTCCGCGAGGCGGCGCATAAAGTAGGGATACCAGTGAGTCCCGTACGGCACGTAGACGCGGAATCGGTATCCCTGGTTCGCCAACTCATGATGCATCGAGGTCGCGATACCGTAGAGCATCTGGAACTCGAAATCGTCACGAGAAATCTTATGTTCGGCAGCGTAGGCTTTGGTGGCGGCGATCATATCGGGATCATGGGTCGCAATCGCACAGTAGACTCCCTTCGCGCGTGCCTCCTCGCTCATGAGAAGTCTCATCAGGTGGACGAAGTTGGCATCCACGTCGGCCTTATCCGGATAGGCAAGGTAGGGGGGCTCATCATAGGCACCCTTGACGAGGCGAACGTTCGCGCCCATCTCAATCAGATCCAGCACATCCTTTTCGCTACGGTAGAGGTAGCTCTGGATGACGACCCCGGTATTATCGAAGCCTTCGGCCCGCATCTGCTCGTAGATCTCCAGCGTTTGATTGATGTACTCACTCGACTCCATATCGATGCGAACGAAGGAGTTTGGGTACTGCTGTCCCCCGCTGAGGACGCGCCGCAGGTTGTTAGCAGCCAACTCCTCAGAGATATCTAGCCCCATCGCCGTCAACTTGAGGGATACGTTGGGCTGGACTCCCATTTCCGCTAGAGCATCAAGTGCCCGCATTTGCTCCTCTGCATACGCATTGGCCTCGACCTCGCTGTCGGTGTTCTCACCGAGATAGTCGAGGGTGACAAGCAATCCATCTTGCTTCAGGTCGCAGATCACCTCTATGACTTCAGGCAGGTACTCTCCCGCCACGAAGCGACGAGAGATCTTGCGCGCAGGCGCGAACTCTATAGCAACCTGCCGTAGTATCTCACTGTGTGAGAGGGTCAAGAACGCATCTCGCAGCATTGGACTCTCCTTTGAGTCTTTACACGCTTTCAACCATTGGGACGTCACGCATTCGATCAGAGAACCACCGTTTCAATTGTCATAAGTCTAACCTGTTAGCGGGCAATCGGCTAACAGGTGAGTCCAACTACGACTTGCCAACAGGGCAGTTCGTGGTTAACGTTCCGCTGGAAATGAGGAGCGACTAAATATGGAGTGGATAGTGGAGTGTGTGCATGTTAGATAGCCAACAGAGGAGTATCAAGCCGCGGCAGCGAGCTGCAATGATGTGGGGGTTGCTGCTGTGTTTAGTGATTCTTGTGGTAGCTTGTACCGCGGAGACACCACAAGGCGTGACCATCGATGAAGGGGAAGAGGCGATTACGGTGGGCCCTAGCCCCTCTTCCACATCATCGACCGAGGTGCTGATGCAGGAGGCGACCGAGGAACGTGTCGATGTGCCAACCGAGGTGGCTAGCGTCGCATCGCCAACCCGCGATGTCGTTGCATCCGCTACGCCATTGGCGACCGCCCCTTCGGAAGCGATGCGTGCGACCGATACGCCAGCGCCCACGCCGACCGTGACGATGGCGCCACCGTTTGACGCGAGTACCATCTCGGTGGCGTTGGAGCCCGTCGCGAGTGGTTTCCGTGGGCCACTGGGGGTTGTGAACGCCGGGGATGGCACCGGACGCCTCTTCGTGGTGGAGAAGGGGGGACGGATCATGATTGTCCAGGAAGGGGGGGACGTGTTACCGACCCCATTCCTAGATATTAGCACTCTGGTCTCTACTGGCAGCGAGCAGGGCCTGTTGGGTTTTGCCTTTGAACCGGGCCGACCCGAGCGTTTCTACATCAACTACACGGATCGTGCAGGCAATAGCGTCATTGCACGATACCGAGTGGGCGAGGATCCGAATGTGGCAGACCCGAGTAGCGAGGAGGTCTTGCTCAAACTGGAGCAGCCGGCCGCAAACCACAACGGTGGCCATCTGCTCTTTGGACCCGATGGCTATCTCTGGATCGGAATGGGGGACGGGGGAGCGGCCGGCGACCGTTTTGGGAATGCACAGAACGCAGAGACGCTCCTCGGAGCCATGCTGCGTCTCGACGTGAGAGGAGAGACAGGGTACGCAATTCCTCCTGATAACCCCTTCGTGGATGGGGCGCAGGGCAGCCCGGAGATATGGGCGATCGGGCTACGGAATCCGTGGCGCTACAGCTTCGACCGAATGACCGGGGATCTATGGGTTGCGGATGTGGGGCAGCAGCAGTGGGAAGAAGTGAACCACGTGTCGAGCGACGTTCCCGCCCTGAACTACGGTTGGCCCATTCTAGAGGGAAGCCATTGCTATCAGACGGCGAACTGCTCCCGCGAGGGGTTGGTGGTGCCGGTCACCGAGTACGACCACAGTCAGGGCATCTCGGTTACGGGCGGCTACGTGTATCGGGGGAGTGAGTTCCCGGAACTTCAAGGAGGCTACTTCTTCAGCGATTACGGCTCCGGCCTTCTTTGGGCGATCCCAGCAGACGTCCAGAGCTTGATCGAACCGACTATCGTCCTCGACACAGGCTTGAATGTGAGTTCCTTTGGGGAGGATGAAGAAGGAGAGCTTTACCTGACTGATATTGCTGGTGGCACGCTCTATCAGGTTGTGAGTCGTTAAGTGGATTGCGACTGGAGGGTGCAGGGGCGTTGGCGCGCTGTCTGCTTAGATTCCAGTTAGGTTTTACGCATTACGAATGGAGCATATCATGGTCGATCCACGTGTCGAAGGACTGGCAAGGCTATTGGTTGAGTACAGCACTGCGGTTCAACCAGAGGAGAGGGTATTGATCGCCAGTAGCGTAGCGGGCATGCCGCTGCTGCGCGAGGTCTACCGGGAAACGATTCGCGCCGGGGCGTTGCCCTATGCGACGTTTGAGGAGGAAGATCTGGTTGAGATTCTGCTCACGGAGGGCAACGACGAGCAACTGCGCTATATTCACCAACCGCTTCGCATCGCTATCGAGGAGTACGACGTCAGAATTGCCATCCGTGCGCCGACGAACACCCGCTATCTATCCGGCGTCGATCTAGAGCGACAGGTTGTTTTTGAGCAGGGACGGCGCGAGTTGATGGCGACGATGATGCGCCGCACGGCTGAAGGAGAGTTTCGCTGGTGTGGTACGCAATTTCCTACGAGTGCTGCCGCACAAGATGCCGACATGTCGTTGAGTGACTATGAAGATTTTGTCTACGATGCCTATCACGTGGAATCGGAGGATCCGGTGGCTGTGTGGCAGGAGAAGAGCAGGAGCCAGCAGAGGTTGGTCGACTGGCTTGAAGGGAAGGCCCAGGTGACTGTCAAGGGGGAGCATATCGACCTCCGTCTCTCCATCGCTGGCCGCACCTTCATCAACGACGATGGACACTTCAACATGCCGGGCGGGGAGATCTTTACCGGGCCTGTCGAGGAATCGGTGAATGGTTGGGTGCGCTTTAGCTATCCGGCCGTGCGCGGCGGGCGCGAGGTGACAGGGGTAGAGTTGTACTTTGAAGAGGGTCGGGTGGTGAAGGCAACGGCCGAGAAGAATGAAGGCTACCTGCATTCGGTGCTCAACACGGATGAGGGGGCGCGGTACCTGGGCGAGTGGGCGATTGGTACCAACCGTGGCATCGACCAGTTTACGCGCAACATTCTCTTCGATGAGAAGATCGGAGGCACACTCCACATGGCGATCGGCGCAGGCTACCCGGAAACGGGCAGTCAAAACAAGTCTGCCGTCCATTGGGATATGATCTGTGACCTGCGTGATGGGGCAGAGATTCATGTCGACGGTACCCTATTCTACAAGGGTGGCGAGTTCTTGGTGGAGTGAGATGTGCAGCATGGGGGGCGGGCCTGGGCGAGTGCGCCTGGCAAGGTGATTCTTTTTGGCGAGCACGCGGTCGTGTACGGCCGGCCAGCCATCGCGGTGCCGGTGACGCAGGTGAAGGCGCGCGTGGTTGCGAGGCCCGGCAGGGCGAATCGAGGAATCATCATCCACGCCGAAGATATTGGGCGTCACTACTTGATCGATGCCGCACCGCCGGAGGAGCCCCTTGCTTACACCTGCCGTAGGGTGCTGCGCAGGCTCAAGATAGAAGAGGAGCCAGACGTTGAACTTTTCTTGCGCAGCGATATCCCGATCGCGAGCGGATTGGGCAGTGGCGCCGCCACCGCTGCCGCCGTGGCAAAGGCGCTAGCACGTTGGCTGGGGTACGAGTTCTCACCCTCGCAGCTCTCGGCGCTCGTGTATCAGACCGAAAAGATTCTTCACGGTACTCCTAGCGGGATAGACAACACGGTTGTCGCGTATGAGAAGCCGGTCTGGTTCCAACGTGGCAGCCCCATCGAGACCTTTCGCGTTGGTGTCCCGATAATACTCCTCATTGCCGATACCGGTATCTCCAGTCCGACCCGCCACACGGTCAGCAGCGTGCGTCGCACCTGGGAGAGAGAGCCCGATCGCTATGAGGCGTTGTTTGACCAGGTTGCCGCCGTTGTCAGCGAGGCGCGCGTGGCGCTGGAGGAAGGCGACCTACGCCTGTTGGGCGGGCTGATGAATGAGAACCAAGCGCTGCTGGAGGCGATGGGTGTGAGTGCGCCACAGAATGAACGGCTGGCCGAGGCTGCCCTGCGTGCTGGTGCACTGGGTGCGAAGCTAAGCGGCGGTGGGCGCGGCGGCAATAATGTGATCCTGGTGCGCCGCCGGGATCAAGCTCGCGTCACGGAGGCATTGCAGCAGGCGGGTGCGGTACGGGTCCTACAGTCGACATTGGAAAGCGCAGAGATGAAAGATTGAGAGGGAGGATTTTTATGACGGACGGGCGACGGGAGACGATTCGGTGGGGGATTCTCAGCACGGGCAATATCGCAGGGACTTTTGCAGCGGATCTAGCGCTGTTACCGGATGCAGAGTTGATCGCGGTTGGATCGCGATCCCAGGAGTCAGCGGATGTGTTTGGAGAGCGCTACAACGTCCCACATCGCCACGCCTCCTATGAAGCGCTGGCAGAGGATCCCGATGTCGACGTCATCTACGTGGGAACGCCCCATGTCTTTCACGCCGAAAATACGGCGCTGTGCCTTCGAGCAGGTAAGGCGGTCTTGTGCGAGAAGCCGTTGACGGTGAACGCGAATGAGGCGCGGATGCTCATCAATCTGGCGCGGGAGAAGCAAGTTTTCCTGATGGAGGCGATGTGGACTCGCTTCCTGCCCCTATTTGTCAGGCTGCGGGAACTACTGGAGGAAGGGGTTCTCGGCGAGGTGCGAATGGTGCTGGCCGACTTTGGCTTCCGCACGGAGTTCGATCCTGAAAGCCGCCTCTTCGCTCCCGAGTTGGGAGGTGGCGCCCTGCTCGACATCGGGGTCTATCCCATCTCCTTCGCCTCCATGGTATTGGGTGCCCCTGCACGCATCAATGGAATTGCACACCTGGGGGAGACGGAGGTGGATGAGCAAAGCGGGATCGTGCTGGGCTACGATGACGGGCAAATTGCAACGCTCTCTACCTCCTTTCAGGTGAACTTGCCGGTCGCGGCGCATGTGCTCGGCACGGAGGGACGTGTCACCATCCACTCCCCCTGGTTCCATTCCACAAGGATGACGCTCCAAGTGGGGGTAGAGGAGGAAGAGATCGAGGAACCATTCGAGGGGGGAGGCTACCAGTACGAGGCGGCAGAGGTAGCGCGCTGCCTTCGCACAGGTCGTCTGGAGAGCCCCATTATGCCCCTGGCAGAGAGCCTCTCCATCATGAAGACGATGGATACGCTGCGAGCGCAGTGGGGAGTGGAGTACCCAACGGAGGCGTAGCGACTCTTTATTCAGCCGAACCGATGGTGTTGTGGAAGGCGACTTGCCCCGGCCATGACGGCATCCCGTCATACCCCGTCATTGTCTCATCAGAACGCACGTTCCCCTAGTTGGGGAAAGAGAGTGGAAAAGTCTGGGGAGCAATGTGGAGAAGTGCAGGGCGACGGTGGAGTATTTGTGGGGATAAGGTGGGGAAGGAGAAAGAGTCCGGAATTGTATATAGACGATGGTTGAAGGGGACAGAGAGAGTGGCGGAGTACAGCCTCATGTGGCGGGACGATGGCGGGCTCGGCTTGCTATCTTCCCATCCTTAAGCTTGATGCCATTTTGCCATCTTCGACCACGATACGGCCTGCCTTCACCACAGCGTGTACGAGGTTAACCCCGAAGTGATAGGGAAGGTGAGCGTGGTTAGGCATGTCGAAGAGAACAAGGTCCGCCTGCTTCCCCGGTTCCAGGCTTCCAATACGGTCCGCTCGATTAAGGGACCAGGCTGCATTGATGGTCGATGCGACGATGGCCTCGGCGGGTGTCATTCGAAGTTGGCTGCAGGCCAGTGCAATGATGATCGGCATGGACTCGGTGAAGCAACTGCCGGGGTTGAAGTCGGTGGCTAAGGCGACCGCTGTGCCTCTGTCGATGAGTGTGCGCGCCTCTGCGTAAGGCCCCCCGAGGGTGAAGGCTACCCCGGGAAGTAGCGTCGCGATGGTGTCGCTCTTTGCCAGGAGCTCGATCGCGTCCTCTGGCAACCGCTCCAGATGATCGACACTGTCTGCGCCCATCCCCACGGCGAGCCGCGTGCCGCCTCCCGATGCTAACTGGTTTGCATGCACGCGCAGCCGCATGCCGAGCGAGCGCGCCCGCTCCAGCATACGTCGCGATTGCTCGACCGTAAAGATTCCCTCGTCGCACCAGACGTCGCAATACTTTGCCAATCCCTCGTTAGCCACCCGCGGCAGCATCTCTTCGATAATCACTCTTACGTACTTATCTGGACGGTCGCGATATTCCGAGGGCACGAGGTGGGCGCCAAGGAAGGTGGGGACGAGATCGATAGGGTGTGCCTCGTCGAGTCTCCGGATCACGCGCAGTAGCTTCACCTCACTTTCGACCTCTAGACCGTAGCCACTCTTTGCCTCCACGGTCGTGGTACCATGGCCCAGCATGGTGTTAAGGTGCTCCCATGCAATGTCGAACAGCTCCTCCTCACTGCCGGCGCGTGTCAGGCGGGTGGTGTAGTTGATGCCACCACCCGCCGACAGAATTTCCTCGTATGTCGCACCGGCAAGGCGCAAGGTGTACTCGTGCTCACGGGTTCCTGCGAAGACCAAGTGGGTGTGTGGATCGACGAAGCCAGGTATGACAGTTTTGCCTGTCCCGTCGATTACCTGCGTGATGGCTCCTACTTCTACTATCGAATGCACCACGTCCGTTGGACCCACGGCGACAATCTCCTGTCCCGAGACCGCAACAGCGCCGTTGTGAATGATACCCAACTCTCGCAGTCCGGCACCCCGACGGGGCGCCTCGTTCGCACCCGCAATGGTGACGAGCTCGCCGATATTATGGATGAGGAGGTCAACCTGCATGAGACAATCAATCCTTACTCCATCATCGGAATCTGTATGTCCCGCTCCTTGGCCGTCTTGACGGCGATTTCGTACCCCGCGTCCGCATGGCGCGCCACACCACTACCGGGGTCCGTGAGGAGGACGCGGCTGAGCTTCCCGCGTGCACGCTCGCTTCCATCCGCGACGACGACCATTCCAGCGTGGAGCGAGTAACCGATGCCGACGCCGCCACCGTGGTGAACGGAGATCCACGAGGCGCCAGCCGCAGTGTTGAGGAGGGCGTTGAGGATGGGCCAATCGGCAATGGCATCAGAGCCGTCACGCATGCCCTCCGTCTCTCGATTCGGTGAGGCGACGGAGCCCGTATCGAGGTGATCGCGCCCGATGACGATCGGCGCTTGGAGTTCGCCCCGTGCCACCATCTCGTTGAAGATCAATC
Organism: Chloroflexota bacterium; assembly: GCA_030863245.1. Lineage (GTDB taxonomy): Bacteria > Chloroflexota > Anaerolineae > Ardenticatenales > Ardenticatenaceae > JALZCF01. Next base: position 4,425 of record JALZCF010000169.1, on the reverse strand, counting down.
CCATCCGGTCCCGCTCGCCGTAGCCTAACCAGCAGATGCGGGCCGGTAGCCCTTGGAACGGGATGCGCTCGCGGGCCAACTGGAGCCAACGGACAAGCGGCTCATTCTCGGCAAATTCCCGGATGACGGCCTCATCGGTCTTGTAGATATCCTCGGGATCGCCGGAGAGTGCAGCCCAGCGGAAGGGACCCTTGCCCTCGCAGAAGAGGGGGCGGATGAAGGCGGGCACGAAGCCCGGGAAGGCAAAGGCGTCCTCGTACCCAGCCTCCAGCGCCTGTTGGCGGATATTGTTACCATAATCGAAAACTACCGCGCCGCGCTTCTGAAACTCGACCATCGTCTCCACATGCTGTGCCACAGACTCATAGGCGAGGGCAAGATAGTGGTCCGGATCCGTGTCGCGAAGAGCATTTGCCTCCTCGTAGGGGACGCCTGCGGGCACATAGCCATTCAACATGTCGTGCGCACTCGTCTGGTCCGTCACGACGTCAGGGATAATCCCACGGCGCAGAAGTTCTCGGTAGAGATCGGCGGCATTTGCTAGCACGCCGATAGAGAGCGGGACCTCATTCTCCAGTGCCTCACCGGCGAGACGCAGCGCCTCATCCACATCCTCCGTCATGCGATCGAGATAGCCGACATTGAGGCGGCGCCGGATACGGTCGGGGTCTACCTCGGCGATCAGCGCTACGCCCTCGTTCATGGTAACGGCGAGAGGTTGGGCTCCCCCCATGCCGCCAAGGCCCGCAGTCAGCACGAGGCGGCCTCTCAAGGAGCCATCGAAGTGCTGGCGCGCCAATTCGGCCAATGTCTCGTAGGTGCCCTGGATGATGCCCTGCGTGCCAATGTAGATCCAGCTACCCGCCGTCATCTGGCCGTACATGGTCAAGCCCTGTCGTTCCAGGGCGCGGAATGTCTGCCAATCTGCCCAATGAGGGACCAACAACGAATTGGCGATCAGGACGCGCGGGGCTATCTCATGGGTTTGGAAGACGGCGACGGGCTTGCCCGATTGGACGAGCAGGGTCTCATCGTTCTCAAGTGATTGCAGGGTGCGGACGATGGCATCGTAGGCCTCCCAGCTACGAGCCGCGCGGCCGGTACCGCCATAGACGATCAATTCCTCCGGTTTTTCCGCGACCTCCGGGTCGAGGTTGTTCATCAACATTCGGAGCGCCGCTTCTTGTTCCCATCCTTTGCAGGTTAACGTCGTGCCGCGTGGGGCACGTACAGCTCGTCTAGTCATGTGATATCTCCTTTGATATCTGTAGGAACTATCATGGGCAATACGTCTAACAGGAGGACTCTCCCATGATGCGTAAAACGTAAACGGCCTATGCCCCATTCCCTAGGTCGCACGCACTATGCAACATGCAACATGCAGCAGCGTGTCCTCGGTTTCACATGTTCGGCTCTATAATGGTACTATCCAGAAGACGCGTCAACAAGAATGGACATCGAGCGTACCAAGGAGTCGATAGGTGGGGGTCTTCGAGCGAATTAAGAGGTACATTATGGGAGATCAGGAACACAAACACATCTCTTCGTCGGATAAGGCGGATTTGAGTCATACGGATCAAGGTGGTCCATCACTGCGCGAGAGTTACATTGCTGCCTTGAAGGAACAGCGGGAGGAGAAGAACCACTTCTTCGCCCATGATCCCTATTCACCGATTGACCCCTCAGAGCAGAAGGACTTCGAGGGTCTTAACTACTTCGAGCCTGCTCCGGAGTATCAATACACCTTGACTCTCCAGCGCGCCGATCCGGAGTCAGTTGTCTTCCAAACGAACACGGGCGATGAGCAAGCGTATCACCGGATCGGAACGGTAGAGTTCGAGGTGGATGGGGAGCCGGCGGAGCTGGCCATCTATGAATCAGTTGAGCATGGTGACCTCTTTCTCCCCTTCCGCGATGCGACAAGTGGCAAGGCGAGCTACGGTGCCGGGCGATACGTCGAGCCGATCGACTTGGGAGATGACCGGCTTCTCGTCGATTTCAACCTAGCCTACAACCCCTATTGTGCCTACTCGCCTGATTACTCCTGCCCGCTGCCTCCCATCGAGAACTGGCTCAAGGTGCCGATTCGTGCGGGCGAGAAGAAGTACAAGGAGGAAGTGTACGACATGGAAGAGAACGAGTGAAGCGATTCAAGAATGTAGCGCGATGGTCAGTAACGTAGACAGCCGCTTTCTCACGTCGGAATCCCCCGAGTTCTACTTCTGGTTGCGGCACGCACGGCGGTCGCAGGAGCCAGTCGTCGAGCTTTTTGCAGGAAGGGGACGTGTTGCTGTTCCACTTGCCGAGCAGGCGATCCAACTCATTGCAGTCGAGCCGGACGAGCAGGAGCGGCGCGAGGGTGTAAGGCAGTCCAAGGACTTGCCGATCCGGTGGATGGCTGGGACTCCTCTCACCTTCACGCTTGAGCGGCGAGCGGGGATGGTTTTTCTGGCGGGAAAGTCATTCGAGCAACTCCTTACGCTCGATGGACAACGTGCTGCCTTACGAAACATCTACGCCAACCTGCAGATCGGTGGCAAGCTAGCAGTGGATCTCGCGATGCCTCAGATCGAGCAGATAGCGGCGAATAGCAGGCTGGGAAGTCCTCCTCGACCGCTAGCACCGATTGTCGATGGCGAGGTAGGATCTACGATCTATCGCTGGATATCGGAGCGTTATGACCCGGGAGCACAGCATGTCTCACGGCACCTCATCTATGAGATGGTGGACGAGACCGGAACCACCCTACGGCGGTGGCATCGTACGTTGGAGCGCGCCTTTATATGGCCACGTGAGATGCAACTGCTTCTGGAAGTGACCGGCTTCGAGGTCGAGGTACTCTATGGAGGGTGGAACGACGAACCTTTCACAGCCGACGCTAACCAGCAGATCTGGCTAGCGCGAAAAGGTGTTTGATCTCCTCGGCTAGCTTATCACGCGAAAGGCACCCATCGTCCAGCCAAGCAGCGTTAGCCCACAGCAGCAGAGCATCATTCCAATCAGGAAGAGGCCTAGTAGAGAGGCTGTCCGTTCACCAATGATCACGAGGCCCGCTCTGTCAAGCCATCACAGCAAAAAAGGGGCCCAAGCTGGCCCCACTCAACGTCATCCTCGCGATGGAAGGAGGCGACGATACGATAGCTGCTCACGCCGCCTGTTTTTCAGGCAGATCCTCGAAGTTGATCGCCTTGGCACCAGCCTCCTCCATTTCCCGCTCGGCCGCGGCGACATCACCCTCGTTCACCTCAACCCCTCGTGAGGCATCTGCAAGGAAGTAGACCTCAAAGTCCTCTTCCAGGGCATCCAATACGGTACTCTTGACACAGTAATCGGTGGCAAGGCCTCCTACATATACTCGCTCCACACCCTGTGCGCGTAGCTGGTCGGCGAGGTCCGTTCCCATGAAACCACTGTACGCCTCCTCGCCTGATTCCTGGGCTTTACTGATAACGGTTGTGCCCTCCGGTAGCTCTAGATCAGGGTGGAAGTCAGCACCCTCGGTTTCTTGTACACAGTGAACCGGCCAGATGCCGCCTTGTTCCTCAAAGGAGACATGGTCGAGCGGATGCCAGTCACGGGTCGCGAAGACAGCGGCACCCGCTTCAGCAAAACGCTCAGCGTAGCGATTCAGTATCGGCACTACCCTGTCACCCTCAGGAACAGCAAGGGCACCACCGGGACAGAAATCATTCTGCACATCAACGATGATCAGCGCGGACTTGTCATCGACTTTCATCTATAGGGCCTCCCTGTCCAGGATGTTGTATTCTAATGCTTATTGTGTGATATACACTAAGTTTTGTCAATCCGTCATAGCACGATGACGCGGGCCCGCTCCGCAACGGTAAGCAGGTCAGGTACTGCCTCTAAACAGAACACCTCGTCACAATCCAAGAGCACAATATCCGGTTGGCGGCAGGCGGCTAATGCTAGCATATCTGCATTGAGCGGTTTTCTAGATTTTTGGGTTATCGCGGCGTCGCGCGATACGTACCGCTACGCTGCTAGGCCCCACTCGAACCCTCGTTACGTTAACCTTCCATAAGCCTTCGCTATGATCCTCATGGAGAGGACTGGCGGTGACAGAGCGATCAGGATGTGGTTCCCACGTGCCCCAGGTAAGAAGGAGGCGAGCGAGGAGGGTGAAGGGTCCAGTAAAGTTGAGGGTGGGGTTATCTACCCAAAGCCAGAGCCCACCCGGACGCACGACCCGTGCGAATTCTCGCTGGGTATGGAGTTCGAGGACATAGGGAGCGGGGAAGGTCGTAACAAGTGTGGCGAACTGCTCATCGCGGAAGGGCAAAGTACGGCCATCGCCACGTGCCACAGGTTGACCACTATAACGAGCGGCATGTCGCGCCATCTGGCGTGAATAGTCAACCCCCACCACCGCATATCCCTTCTGTGCTAGGGTATATAACAACC
>JALZCF010000119.1 GCA_030863245.1 Chloroflexota bacterium | reverse complement strand
GATCAGTGGTCCAACTCTATACCACCAAAAGTCTTAACTATGTTAGATTCTAGCGCATCGTCAGATAGCGAAATGTCAAAGGTGATTCGGGCAAAGCTCGTTGCGATGATGGAGGCAGTTATATCAGGTGAGAAGGCCGCGAGTGAAAGTATAAATAAGGCCCTTGAGTCACAGGAGCTAATGGACAAAATTCAACTTCAAACCCTTCCGTCGGTGGAAAAGAAATAGTATCTCTCGACACTATATTGTGCCTCGAATTTCCAACTAACTGGGGTAATTTGCGCGAAGCTGCGCTGAGCCGCAATGAAGTTTAGAGATAGCTTACAAGAAATGGAAGCTGGGTGACTAGGCGACGTTGGCAGAAAGTACCGAGTCAAACATTGGCAATGGCACTTCGGAGGTTTTGGCGCTTCAGTTGGCAAGCGAGACAGTGAAGTTTATACTGGCGCCTCGCTGAAAAGTTCCGCAACCTCTCAAAGGCGGAACTTTGCTTGTTCTCTTCTTCACGCCGCGAGCGGCAGACTGGATCACTATCCTCATGAAGCGCCAGTGGGATACCGATGAACTGATCGAGCAATGGACACTCCTCCCCGCCGAACTTGTCTTGCTTGCCACTAAGCAAGATCATAATCGGCTCGGCTTTGCCGTCCTCCTCAAGTTTTTTCAATATGAGGGACGATTCCCCCAGCAGCGGCACGAGATACCAGGGGTGGTGGTCGCTTACCTCGCCAAGCAGGTCGATGTCGCGCCTGACCTGTTCTTCCAGTACGACTGGCACGGCCGCACCAGTAGTACCGACCGGAGTGCCATCCGGGCTTTCCTAGGATTCCGGGAGTCCACCAGCCAAGACCTTCAAGATCTGGCGGCTTGGCTATGTGAACACGTACTCGCGCATGACCAGCACCTGGACCATCTCAAGGCAGTCGTCTACGAACGCTGCCGGGAACTCCGGATCGAGCCGCCTGCTCCCCAACCCATCGAGCGCCTTATTCGCTCGGCTATCCGTTCCTATGAAGATCAATTCTATACCAGTGTGCTGACACAGCTGACGCCCACCATGCGAGCCGAACTGGATGCCCTGCTCAGCGTGCCCGCTTCCTTGGAGTCGATAAGCGATTCCGAAGCGGTTGACACCAGCTGCGTCCCCTGGAGTGAGTTAAAGGCCGACCCTGGTCGAGCGAGTCTGGCCAGCATGCTGCAAGAGATGGCCAAATTGCAGCGCGTGCGCCAAGTGGGCTTGCCGGCGGACCTCTTCCGGCACAGCGCACCCAAGGTCCTGCGTCTGTATCGGCAACGGGCCGCCAGCGAGTCGCTGTACGAGTTGCGTCGTCACTCGGAGGCCGTGCGCTACACGTTGCTGGCGATCTTTTGTTGGTTACGCAGTCAGGAGCTGACGGATACCCTGGTTGACCTCCTGATTCGCATCATTCATCGCATCGGAGCACGTGCCGAAGAGAAGGTCGAGCGCGAGTGGCTGGCGGACTGGCAGCGGGTGGAGGGCAAGACGACGCTCCTCTTCCGGTTGGCCGAGGCGGCACTTAACCAACCCGACGGGGTGATCAAGGAAGTGCTCTATCCGCTCGTCGGAGAGCAGACCTTGCACGATCTGGTCAAGGAGTGGAAGGCCTCCGGCCCCACCTATCGTCAAACGGTGCAGCGCCGGATGCGTGCGTCCTATAGCACCCATTATCGCCGCATGGTACCGCAGTTACTGGCGTTATTGGACTTCCGTTCCAACAATGAGGCGCATCGTCCGGTGATTCGCGCTCTGGCGCTCCTCAACGCCTATGCCGGTCGTACCGAGCGCTATTTCGATGCGAATGAGGAGGTACCACTGGACGGGGTGGTGCGACGTGAGTGGCGTACGTTTGTGGTCAAGGTGGATAAAGAGGGCCGAGACCGGGTGAACCGGATTACCTACGAGATATGTGTGCTGGAAGCGCTACGCGAGAAGTTGCGCTGCAAGGAGATCTGGGTGGTTGGTGCCCATCGCTATCGCAATCCTGAAGAGGACTTGCCTAGCGACTTTGAGGCCCAACGCGAGCACTATTACCAGGCCCTCCGCCAACCGCAGGACGCGGCAACGTTTATCACAACCCTCCAAGCAGCGATGACGAACGCCTTGCAGGAGTTGGATCGGGGACTGCCTCACAATACCGCCGTGAAGCTGTTGGAGAAGGGCGGCGGATGGATTGCCCTCTCCCCGCTTGAGCCGCAAGCGGCCCCCGTCATGCTTACGCGCCTCAAAGCCGAAATCGTGCAGCGTTGGCCCATGACCAGTCTACTCGACATCTTGAAGGAGACGGATCTCCAGGTCGACTTTACAGGCTTGTTCAAGAGTGTTGCCACGCGCGAGGTCCTGGACCGACTGACCCTGCAGAAGCGGCTACTGCTCTGTTTGTATGGCTTGGGGACGAACGCCGGGCTGAAGCGGATCAGTTCAGGGGAGCATGGCGAGAGCTACAACCACTTACTGGCCGTGCGGCGGCGCTTTATCCAGAAAGAGCACCTGCAGAATGCCATCGCGCGTGTGGTCAACGCCATCTTTCAGGCGCGCCTGGACCACATTTGGGGCGAGGGAACGACCGCGTGCGCTTCCGATGCGAAGAAATTCGGGGCGTGGGACCAGAAC
>JALZCF010000128.1 GCA_030863245.1 Chloroflexota bacterium | reverse complement strand
TGATTTTCCCTCCTACGGCACCGTTCTGCCGTGCCACCTCGTAACAGCGATCGATGCGCGGATTGGTGATGTCGGTAGCAAGATTCTTCTTGTGCTCCCAGGCGCGGTGCAGCAATTCGCCAAACCTATCGAGATCGCCGTCCTCCAGCGCCTCGCGGGTCTCTTGCGCGAGCTCTTTGATCGCGTGCAGCGCGTTAATCACCTGTGCCTGCTCGTCTTCACTAGCACGCTTCTGCTGCTTAAGAATCTTGGAGGATTCCCGTGTGCTGCCCATGAAGAAAAGGAGGAGGCTCCGCTCAAACCAATGGAGCGCCTCGTCGCTCATTCTGACTGGTTCGACGGTGGTACCCTCCCGGTCGAATGTAATAACGTTGATCCCGCCGAAAGCAGCCGCGTACTGATCCTGCTTCCCCACCGGCATGCCCAACTTCTCGATCTCGATATAAGCGGCCGTCTCCGCAATCTCCTGTCGCGAGAGCGGCCGGTCGCAGAGCGCACTCACCGCCCGCACAAGGGTCACAGCCACGCTACCTGAGGAGCCCAGCCCGGTACCCGGTGGAACCTCCGAGGCCAGAAAGAGGTTGCAACCGCGCTCCACGCCAAAGTGGTGCAGGACCGCGCGGGGAAGCGGCAAGCCTCCGTTCCAGAAGAACGGCTGGTTCGGGTCGTGACGGAAGAAAGCGCGATAGTCTGAGGAAATGATCTGGACGCCATTATCCTTTCGCCCGTTCGAGATGATGGTGTAGAAATACTTATCGATGGCCGCACTCACCACCAGACCTCCGTAGCGGCCATAATAAGCCTCCAAGTCTGTTCCGCCGCCACCAAAACTGATACGTACGGGCGCTCTTGTGATCAGCATCCTCTGACCTTCCTATGGTGACTATCGTCGTTCGTCGGGCAACTTAAGGACAACTGCGAAGGGTCTCTTCATGCGCAGAGAGAGTGAGAAACAGATGGCTTCGGTTTGGACGTTGTAATCCTACATGGTGTGCGGGAGATAAACATCTGTGCTTACGACTGTTTTCCTTGGGAGAGATCGACCACTTATCAAGAGGCGGTATCCGAAGATTCACTATGGATCGGAGCACAAATGTCTTACTCAGCTCTGCAGAAACAGTAATCGAGCAATATCCCTGATGTCCTTAGTCGGTAAAAGCGCGAGGGGTGCCAGGAGTATTAGGAAAGCAGGAGGTCAGGATTCAGGTAGACAAGGTGGACTTGTGACTCGCACGTCGCGGAAATCCTAGCCATTGGGGTACGTCGTTCTTGCATTACAATGGCATAAATGTACTACCTGTATTAGGCGAGCGCGCCTATAGCGATAACTGAAGTATGACATTACCCGCCTATCCAAGACTGGTTTCTTCACAGATGCACCGTGTGCCCTACCTAATATAGGATGGTGTAACTGGAAGAGCGTCATAGCATAGGATATCGATAAGTAATGATGCTCTCTGCCATTTGATTGGAGATTAAGAAAGAATGGCCGCTTCCCCCCTCGTTGGTGTCCTAATTATTGACGACCATACACTTGTGCGAACCGGACTGCGTATGCTGATCGAGAGCAGCCCCAAACTGAAAGTCGTTGGCGAAGTTGATACGTATGAGGAGGCGCTTGGGGTGGTGGCTAGTGAGAAGCCAGACATCATCCTGCTTGACCTGGACGACGAGGGGGGCATGGGCTGTCTCACAAAGCTGACGGGTAATGGATCACGAGTCATCGTGATAACGGGAATGCACGAGAACAGGGTACGCCACGAGATTGTGCGCCACGGGGCGATGGGGCTTGTTGGGAAGAAGCAACCTGGCGACACGCTCCTTAAGGCCATCGAGAAAGTTAGTAGCGGCGAATTCTGGTTCAGCCGTTCCCTGATGGCAGCAGTGCTTCACGAGATGTTAAATCCCAAAGAGACACCTCGTGAGGAATCACCGATTGCCACGCTGACCGATCGAGAACAGGAGGTTATCGAGCAAGTCGGAAAAGGGCTCAAAAATCACGAGATTGGGACTCAGCTCCATATTAGCGAGTCCACAGTCCGCCATCACCTCACATCAATCTATAGCAAACTCGGCGTTTCCGATCGCCTAGAGCTACTCATTTTCGCCTATCAGAACAACCTTGTCGAGCTGCCTAGTACGACGTTAGAGGCGTGATTCAGAGACTGGAGACTGGAGATTGATCCTGTTTTCGGGAAGTGGCCTTGAGTCTGCAGTAGGGGAGGGTGTAGCGGAGGGCGGGATATTGGGGATAGGTGGGGGCTGTCAGGAAGGTTCGATAAGTCCTGATTGAACTGCGCGCACGGCGGCTTCGATGCGAGTGTTGACGGAGAGCTTGTCGTAGATGTTGCGCAGGTGATAGCGTACTGTTCGTTCAGCAAAGCCCATTGCCTCACCGATTTCCTGATCGGTACGTCCGGCTACCAGTAGCCGTAACATCGTCAGTTCCTGCTCTGATAGAGATGGCGCCTCTCTGGTACGGGATTCCTCTGCTTGTTCCGCTTGTACTAGCTTTGGTAGGATCGATTCACTAAACCACTGGCCGCCTTCCATCACCGTGCGAATGGCCTGCACCACGACATCGAGTGCCTCTTCCTTGAGCAGGTAGCCGTCGGCCCCGGCGGCGACCATCTGGCGAATGTAAGAGGGGTTATCATGCGCGGTCAGTAC
>JALZCF010000127.1 GCA_030863245.1 Chloroflexota bacterium | reverse complement strand
CGTAGATAGAGGCGCGACTCCGGGCGTTGGGCGCGTCGGTAGAGGTGCTGGAGCGCAAGGGGGCACCCGTGGTCTTTGCGGAGATAGGCCCGATGGACGCGGCGCGCAAGGTGCTTATCTACAATCACTATGATGTACAATCAGTCTGCCGATAGTCTCTCTCACCTGTGCCACTTCTTCGGAAGTGAGATTGCGCAGCGGCGATCGCACCGGCCCGCCGTGGTGGCCGCGCGCTGCTACACCTGCCTTTATGCCCGCGATGCCAAAGCGGCCACTGATGAGGTCGTTAGCCTGCCGCAGGGCACTACCATGTCGGCGCACCGCCGCCGGATCATCCTGCTGAGCGGCCTGCACCAACCCCGTGGCAGCCTCGGGTAGGACGTTCGCGACAGCGAGGATGACGCCTTCGGCGAGGCCGGTGAGGAGGAGGCCGGGGGCGGCGTGGGCGGAACCGGAGAGAATCAGGAAGCGTTCATCCCCCGCCACCTGATGGTACGCAGCGGCGATCTGCGGGTCGCTGCCGCTGTTTTTCATCCCGACGACGTTGAAGTGGGAGGCGAGCTCCTCTACTACAGGAGGCGGGATCGTGACGCCCGTGACGCCAGGTACGCTGTAGAGCATGATGGGGATCGGGCTCGCATCGGCAATGGCGCGATAATGATTGCTGAGGGCATGCGCCGTCATCGCCTTCTGGTAGTAGCTCGGCGTGACGATCAGCGCAGCATCCGCACCCGCCTCTGCCGCACGTTTGCACTCTTCGATGGAAAGGCGCGTGCTCATCATCCCGGCCCCTGCGATGAGCACGCGATCCTTTGGGATGGCGCGGCGGCCAACCTCGAGCACCAGCGCGCGCTCGAACTCACTCAGATGGACCTGTTCCCCTGTTGAGCCTAGCAGCAGGTAACCCGCCAAGTCGAGTCCGTTCATCCACTGCAGATTCTCTAACAGTCCGTCATGGTCTACATTACCGCTCTCGGTCATCGGTGTGATGGCGGCGACATAGGCGCCCGGTAGCCGCTGGAACAATTCCTCCCGATTCACGCTACTTCTCCTCGAATTGCATCTGTATCTGAAACAGCACCTGCAGCGAACGATAGATTACTTCTACTCCTGTTTTTCCCTTCCTCCAACGCCTACCGGGTGCACATACCCCTCCTGAATAGCTAGCATGTCAAGGCCAGGGGTAAGGAGGCGCTCCGCGGCAAGGAGGGGCTCTGAGCCCGAGGGAAGCTGTGCGCGATTTATCCCTTTTAGGTAACTGCCGCAGGTGTCGCACACCTCCACGAGGTACAGCTCATCCTCGCTGCTGTAGACGCCTCGCGCCTCCGGGTCCGTCTCCCCACAAAAAAGACAGCCGACAACTGGCGCCTCCCACGTCGCGGCACAGCGCTCACAGATTAGCTCCGTCGTTTGTTCTTCGTCCCAAACCGCGAAGTCGGGTAGGCCCCCACAGACGGGACAGTAGGTTTCGTCCCAGATGTGCATCGGTAGGAGGGGTAACAGTATCTCCGTTGATCGTTCCAGATAGGGCCTCATGGCGTTGGCGAGTAACGCATCGATAGTCGCGCCGCGCTCGGTGAATCCCTCCTCGAACCATTGGCGCGCCAGCACGATACTCTCTTCTGCGTCGATTCCTTCCATCTCATCCATCACGCCCGGGTCGTTTTCCTCAAACAGCTGTGCGACCTCGAGCAGCCATGTGTAGAAATCGTTGGCCTCTAGTTCAAGTGCATCGAATTGTAGGTGCGGCTCACCCTCACGGGCCAGGTTCGTCGCTTCCCCCGCCTGCACCAGTTGCTCCTCCGTCAGAGAGAGACTCTCCTTCTTGTCGATAATTGCGCGCAACAAACGAGCATAGAAGGCGAACAATTCGCCCTCTTCATCCACGGTTTCGCGCATGTCGCGTAGGGTCTGAAGAATCTGCTCATCCTGTTTCATAAGTGGGAGCTCCTCGTTGTTAGCTATTACCGCATCTGCCACACCACAGGGCAGGAATCCAAAACAAAAAGTGTGGCGGCTCGCCGCCACACTCAGGAGTTGCTAGCGATCTTACTCGGCTTCCTGATTTTCCAGGTAGCGGACAGCGTCCCCTACAGTGTTGATATCTTGAGCCTCTTCGTCACTGATCTCGCCGCCAAACTCTTCCTCGAAGGCCATAATCAACTCGACCAGATCCAGCGAGTCGGCCTGCAGATCCTCGCGGAAGCTCGCGTCCATCGTAACTTCCTCCGGCTCGACACCAAGTTGGTCCACGATGATGTCTCGCACCCGCTCATAAATTGTAGCCATAAAGTCTACCCCTTTCTCGTGATAGATTATTACGCGCGATAATTGCCAGGTGAAACAGCCTCGCCAGTATAGCAGTGCCCCCCCGGAGCGTCAATCATCCTCTGGTTAGTGACGGTGGTCAGTGACTAGCGACTATTCGTATCCCCTTTAGCCGGAGCAAATCCGCCTCACCCATAGTGTACTTGGCCGTCCCGCTGCCCGCTGCCCGCTGCCCGATCTACCAACCCTTCCCTTTGTTCATCATGGTGTCGTGACAGCACGGCGCACAGTTCAGCCCCCATCAGGATGATGTAACCTGTCACGTATACCCAAGTGAGTAACCCAATAATGGCACCGAGCGAGCCGTAGAGCAGGCTGTAGTTCTGCTGGGCGAAATTCGACAGATAAAACGCGAACGCGTGCTTCGCGATCTCCCAGAGACCGGCTGCCACAAGGGCGCTCGGCACCACCTCGCGCCAACGTACATGGACCGCGTGTGGTACATAGCGGTAGAGGAGCATAAAAAGGGCAGCCACGAGTAAGAAGGGCGGGAGCGCGGATACCAGAGCCCAGAGAAGCGGGTTCTCCAGGGGGGCCCACTGGATGACGGGCAGATTGAGCGGACGGGCGAACCGAAACAGGGTTGTCAAGGCAAGGCTGATAGTGGTCAAAATGCCTGTGATCGTGATCATGACGATCGAGAACAGGAAATGACGCCAGAAGTTCCGACGCTCCGGTGCTCCCCACGCCTGATTAATCGAGCGTTCAAGCACCCGGAAAATATGCATGCTACCCCAGATAATACCGAGAATAGCCAGGGCACTAAGGGTACCACGATTTGCGATCACATTCTGCACGATCTCATCTACGACCTGTAAACGGGTGGGAAGGTAACGACCTACGATGTACAGGACCTGGATGCGAGCCCTCGTCTCGCCCAAAAAGACGGTGAGGCTTAAAGATAGAAGGACGACGATGGGAAAGAGGGAAAAGAGGGCGTAGTAGCCGATAGCCGCTGCGTGGGTGCCCCCGTCGTCGTCGCTGAAGGCGCGCCACGTATCGCCCAGTAGGGTGAAGAGGCCGCCTGTTTGACGATTCCAGTTGTGAAAGAGATCCTGCAGGCGCTCCCAGCTCTCGCTGCGCCACTGCTGCCAACGTTGTGATACCCAGTTTTCCTCTGGGACACTCATGGGGGCCTACCTCGGTCAGTTCGATTCGTAATCGCTTCGTCGCATACGCCTTTGCGATTTCCGATTTTTCCGGTTACAGCGTATCAAGCAACTACAAGACCAAGCATTCAATTCTCTATCAATTACTTGTTACTCATAAACTAGTTATAAAAAACCGCTGAGCCATCAGGGACGCGTCAGCGGAAGTGCATCATTGGGAATCGGATCGAAAAGGTAAAGCAGGAGCTTACGTTCGATAGCGGTATACGATTCGCCCTCGTTCCAGGTCATAGGGCGACAGTTCGAGGCGCACCTTGTCGCCAAGGGTCACTCGGATGTAGTTCTTGGTCATCTTGCCAGATAGGTACCCTGTCAGGGTCTGGCCGTTCTCTAGTTCAACGCGAAACATTCGATTGGGAAGGGATTCTACGACCGTCCCATCCACGAATAGTTTTTCTTCTTTCTTCGCCACGTATTTCTCCTTCGGGTGTTGTAACGACTCGCTATTCTAAGCGAGCGATGGTTCAATAGTTGGTGCCATGTCAACATAATGATAAATGACCGGGACGTGTAATGCAAGTTTTCCGCGTGACGAGAAGGGGTCACTCCTTGTCCTGCTCGGCCAACCATTCCATGACCTGCTTTACTACCTCCTCGACCGATAGCGTGCTGGTATTGATTGTTAGATCGGCGTGGGCGAAGGCGTGGGCGAGGCGGCGACGCTCTTCGGCCAGGACCTCGTCCGTGAGGTCGACCCCGGGACGGCGTTCGCGGAGCACGTCGTTCGGAGCGTCGAGGGCGATGAGGTAATCGGGGTGGAGGAGCTTCTGCCACATGTCGGGGACGCCAGAGTGTTCTTGGGCGGGCATGCGCACGTCCAGCCCTTGTTCCCGCAGCCGTTTCGTGATGGTGCTCTTGCCTGAGCCACAGGGCCCGACGAAGGCCAGGCGGGGTTCATCCTTAGGATGTCGCCTGAAGGGTTTGGTCTGTTTTGCCATGATGCCTCAGGAGATGGGGAAGCTCACCGAGAGCCGGCGCACATCATCTTGTGACTCGGGATGAAGGTAGAGGGCGACGACGGTCAGGTCGTCCTTTGGGAATCCCTTGTCGGCCTCGATGGCTCGTTCTAGGAGCGTGTTCGCTAGGAGAGAGGCTGTTACCCGCTGGCGTTCCAATAGGGGTGCGACCACGGCTGCCACGTCGAAGGTGCTCTGGCTGCGGGACCCCGCGTGGCGTATGCCGTCCGAGAAGATGATCGCACCGCACTGTGGTGCGAGCTCGAACTCGTGGATCAGGGGGCGCGTGTTACGGTAGAGGCCGATCGGAGTGGCCGTGCCTTCGAGCCAGCGTGCGCCATCGTCCGCTAGAAGTAGCGCGCCGCAATCGGTGTTGCGAGTGATGACGATGCTATTGGAATCTAGATCTAGGGAGAGCAACTGGAGATCGGCACGGACCTTGCCGCCCCGCATGGCGTAGAGGTAGTCATGTGCCGCGCGTGCTGCGACCCCATCGCGTGCGCCCTCGCCCAGGAGGGAGATGACCTTGCGGGCGGCAATGTTGGAGATGATCTTGGCGCTCTTGCCGCTGCGCTGCCCGTCTGCGAGTACGAATGATATGCCACCATGC
>JALZCF010000113.1 GCA_030863245.1 Chloroflexota bacterium | reverse complement strand
GCATAGATCGCCATGATACAGCGCCACGGCTCGCCGATAGTGTGCGACCGCTACCTCCAACCGACCTGCTCGGCTGTATCGCTCCCCCTCCTCTGTCAGTCGATCGAAGCAGGCCACGTCCACATCTACGCCAGCCTCGACGTTCAGCTGGTAATACCTGCCACTATGGAGCAGCAGTGGAGCGCCCGCGAGGGCGTCTTTAAAGAGCCGGCGCAGGACGCTGACCAGATTGTTGAAGGATTGGCCTGCCAACATGGGATCCGCCTCGGGCCAGAGCGCATCCAGCAGTTGCTCGCGCGAGATGGGACGCTCATGCCGCAGCGCCAACTGGCACAACAGCTCTGCCGCCTTGCCACCCACCGCAACGGGAGTAGCGTTTGGCCCCTGCAGCACCCGAAAGGAGCCGAACAGGCAGATGAGGAGCGTGTACGATTGCGATTGCAGGACTTTGCCGGTAGACATCGTTGTTTTCTCCGCACCCTAGACAGCTTGCACTCCGCAGGAGAGACTCTTTCTCTCATCCAGGAGGTGAGCGTGCACCTCCTGTGTGCGATAAATGCAGGGCGCACAGTTTTTACCGTATCCATCCTTGGTCGCGTGCGCCGGGGTGCTCGAACAGTGGACTGCCCATGCAAGAGTTGGCGAACGTGCGCTCCTAAAGCCGGGTCAATGCGGTGGGGGCGTTGCAGTCATCAGGGGCCAGAAGGGGAGTAGTGCCGGTAGACGGCCAAATAAAAAACGGGGAGGGCTGTTTGGCTCAAAACCGAGCCAAACAGTCTCTCCCCTAGACGATAAGCTAGAAAAGCGGAGAGGGCGTTATAGACTGAGAATCACACATCCCTCTCCGCTATCCAGGAAGGTGATCCGCTTATAGCAAGAAGCGGACCATCCCGTTCCTTCGTAAGACAGCAGATGGGATCTATGGTAGTTGCGAGGTGAGGTGGGAATGGCGGAGCAGGCTGGTTGCTCAGTTGCTTGCGTTGGTTGCTGGTTATCTCACTTGGCCAACCTGCTCCACGCTCAATAGTACGTCGTTCTCGTCAATCTATCAATCACCAATATAAAGGCAGATATTCTACCTCTCCCACCCTTACACCGCCACACTCTCACACCCCCAAATTTCGGCAGCCTAATACCCCCCGACCGGCGACTACACGCTGTCCCGGGGCGCTCGACCAGGCAGGGTAGCCCCTCGCAGGGAGTGAACATCTTCCAACTGGTAGGCTTCGACCACGGCCCCGCTCAAGTCGGCATCACTCAGGTCGGCCTGGCGGAGGTTGGCTCGACTCAGGTCGGCTTCGTTGAGGTTCGCGCGGCGTAGCTTGGTCTCGGTGAGGGTAGCCTCGGTGAGCCGGGCGCGGCTCAAACTTGCCTCATTCAGTGTGGCCTCAGATAGGTTTACCCCGCGCAACAACGCCCCGCTCAAGTTACTGCGGCTCAAGTCCGCTTCTCGGAGATCACTCCGGCTCAGATCAGCCTCTTGCAGCTCCGCCTCACTCAGATCGGCTCGGCTAAGATTGACCTCCGAGAGATCCGCCCGGTTCAAAAGTGCTCCACGGAGGTTGACTTCCCTCAAATCACTCCGGCTCAGGTCGGCCCGGCTCAGGTTGGCGCCGCTCAGGTTGGCGCTACTCAGATTGGTTCGACTTAGGGTACTCCGACTTAAATCAGCTCCGTACAGATTGGCTTGGCGCAGATCCGCCCCTGACAGGTCAGCCCCACGCAGATCCGCTCCAGGTCCAATCGCATAGCCTCTGATCTCCATCACTCGCTCCTTTCGTTTTCTGGTGGTACCACCATCGGGGTTCGCGGTCCACGCTTCAGCGTGCGAGAGGGTGGCGCACACTGAAGCGTGGACTACGAAAGAGTTGCAGCGTCTCAGAACCAGGTCGGTATTACACTGATTGATTTACGCACTCCAAGAATCGCTCGACGATCGGTGCCAGGTTCCCTTCCTCCTCTTCGGGTACAAAGTGACCAGCCTCTGGGAACTTGACGATCTCCGCATCCGTAAACAAAGCCGCCCAACGCTCGAGATCGGAGGCACTGAACGTGGGATCTTTCATGCCCCAAAGGATGAGGGTAGGCTTCTCTTTGATCCGCTCGCGCTGCTGCCAGAGTCGATCGTACCAGTTGCTGGAACCCAGGAGTTCGCGAGCAAAGGTCCACGGCGCCTGACGATCTTGCGGTTCGGGAAACACGTTGATGTAGTGTTGGTGGATCTCTTTGGTAAGCTTCGATTTATCGCCCATCGCTGCCTTCATCAGCATTCTCGGTGAGAAGTTCATGCGTTTGTAGAGGAACCGTCCGATAGGGTTGCCAAGGAGCCTGCTCGCCATCTTGACGGATGAATTCCCCTGCAATGACCACATCCATGTATTGAACAGGACGAGCGCCTTGACGTTCCCAGGATGATCGATCGCGTAGGAGAGGCCGATGGGGCCACCGAAATCGTGCACGACGAGCGTGATATCCCTGAGGTTCAGCTGTTCGATGAGGGCAGTCAGGTTCTGGGCGAGTTCCTCGGGGCGATAGGAGTACGCTTCCGGTTTGTCAGAGAGCCCAAAGCCGATGTGATCGACTGCGACAACTCGGTGTGACCGGGATAATTCTTTGATCAAGTCGCGATACAAAAAAGACCAGGTGGGTGTTCCATGTACCATCACAACGGGACTGCCCTGCCCCTCGTCAACATAGTGCATCCGTCCCGGATCGAGCTCGAAGTAGTGAGACTCGAAGGGATATTCATCGCGATTAATCCAGGATAGCTCTGCCATGGTTATTCCTCTTTCTACGCCTATACCAATTGAATATTGCTCTGCTCGGGAAAAGTGTCAACTTTTCTGCTCACCTCACCCGAGTTCAATGGAAAGATGACTCTGGTATGGATACTACCGTGCCATCTTAGTATACTGCAGCTAGTAGAAGAAAGACCGACACCAAAAGATGCTCTTTGTGAGGAGGTACCAATGGTTTGGTTGATAAGAGGTCGGCTGGTTACCGCGCTGTTGGCTGCGTTCCTGTTGTTGCTGGGCGCTGTGCCAGTCGTTTTAGCGGATGGGGCGCACATCGTCAGCGTGGGGGAGACATTAAGTGGGATTGCTCAGCGCTACGGCGTGTCGGTACAGGCACTCGCGCAAGCGAACGGACTATATGGGAATTCCTGGGTATATGCTGGTCAGACACTTACGATTCCGGGAAGTGGGAGTGCAGCCGCCCCCGCACCCGCCGCACAAACCCCATCGCGCGGCGGCGCCTACACAGTTCGTTATGGCGATACCCTATCTGCTATCGCCTCTCTTCATGGGACGACCGTCCAGGCACTATTGAATGCCAACGGGTTGACGAGTTCTCTAATCTATGCGGGGCAGACGCTGGTTATACCCAGCGCAAATCCCTCTCCGCCCCCACCTACGCCCGTACCAGCCACACCCGCACCAAGTAATCCCACGGCGAATGGCGAGAAATGGATCGACGTGGATCTGACGAACCAGACGATCACGGCCTACGAGGGGAACACCGCCGTGTACTCAGCCGTGGTGTCGACTGGATTGCCACGCACCCCGACGGTGACCGGCACCTATAAGATCTACGTCAAGTATCGCTACGCTAACATGCAGGGCGGTTCCTATGCCGCTGGGGATTACTATTACCTGCCTAACGTTCCATTCACCATGTACTTCTACCGTGGCTACGGCATTCACGGCACCTACTGGCACGACAACTTCGGCCAGCCCATGAGCCACGGCTGCGTGAACCTCCGCACCTCAGACGCCGAGTGGTTCTTCAACTGGGCGGAGGTTGGCACGAAGGTGGTATCACATTATTGATGGTAGGTGGTAGATGGTAGGTAGTAGAGGGTAGGGGGTAGATAGGAATTCCCACCTACCACCTATCCTCTACTACTTTATTCATCCTTCATCCTTCCGTCCCCATGTCTCATTTTCGGCCTTTCTCGACTAGCATTTTCCAAAATGGGACATTTGAGACACGCCCACCCACGTCTCATTTCTCCTCCTGCTCGACTGGAATCTGGCGAAAATGGGATATTTGAGACACGCTCACCTATGTCTCATCTTCCCATTTCCCGACTAAAATCCCCATTATGAGACATCTCAGACATTGCCCTTCTTCCCCCTCCCTCTTATGCCGTTACACCCCCACACCCTACACGCCCACATGCCGTTCCGCTCCCCGCTCCCCGCTCCCCGCGCCGTTCCGCTCCCCGATTCAGGTAGATGGTGAGGAACTGTAACGTATGGCTCCGATTTATTTCGCTGCAGTGGGGGATATCCACGGCGATCACGTGCTCCTGGTTGAGCGGTTAGATGAGGTAATCGGGGAGCTTGGCAGGCCCCTGGATTTTGTGTTGCAGGTGGGCGATTTCGAGCCGACGCGGGATGAGGCGGACCTCGCGACTATTGCGGGACCGGAGAGTCGCCGGAAGCTTGGCAGCTTCCACCGAGTGCTGAGCGGCGAACTACATTATCCCAGCGAGGTGATTTTCATTGGCGGGAATCACGAGCCATATGGATGGCTGGAAGAGTTTCCCGAGGGCGGCGAGATGGTGCCGGGTATCTACTACATGGGGCGAGCGGGGGTCATCGAGCGAGCGGGCTTACGGATTGCGGGATTGACAGGGATCCACAGCCCCAAACGGTACGAGCTTCCGATTCCCGAAGAGTGGAGCCATCGCAAGACCCTGCTCAAGGAGCCGACCTACTTCCGTGAGCCACACGTTGAGCGGCTCCTTGCTGAAGAACCGGTCGATATCCTGCTCACTCACGACTGGCCGAGCAGTCACTTCGGTCCCTTTGGCAACCCCCAATCCCGCATGCTTCTGAATACGCTTCAGCCATACCTACACTTCGTTGGTCACATGCACCGTCCCGCCCGCAAACGCGTCGTCCACGACAGTGGCCGCGAGACGCGGATCATTGCTCTGAACCATGTGGGGTTCGGAAAGGGGGATATCGTGGTTTTTCGGTGGGATGGGGAAGAGTTGGAGGAGGTGAATGAGGGGTGTCAGTAGGCGCCGCGCTGGAACAACACGGTCGGAATCGTTTTCAGGAGGATCATCGTGTCCAGCATGGGTGACCATTGCTCTGTGTAATAGATGTCGAGGAGCATCATCTCGTCGAAGGTGACATCACTGCGGCCACTGACCTGCCATAGGCCAGTCAGGCCGGGGGCCGCCTCCAGCCGCTTGCGGTGCCATTCCTGGTACTGTGCGACCTCATTGGGGAGCGCGGGACGGGGACCGATGAGGCTCATATCCCCTTTGAGCACGTTGAGAAGCTGTGGTAACTCGTCGAGGCTGAACTTACGGATGATCTTGCCCACGCGGGTGACACGCGGGTCGTTACGAATCTTGAAGAGCGGGCCATCTGCCTCATTCAGCGTAGCGAGAAGTTCTACCTCCCGGTCGGCACCATTGCGCATGGAGCGGAATTTGTAGATGGTAAAGAGCTTGCCCCCCCGTCCCACACGTGACTGTTTGTAGAGTACCGATCCCGGCGACTCCACTTTGATAGCGAGAGCGATGAGCAGTAACAGGGGTGAGAACAGGAGCAGGACAACTCCAGAGATGGCAACATCGACGAAACGCTTGAGCGCAAGATTGGCACCTTTCAGTGCAGGCTCTTTCATGGCGATCAGGGGGACGCCCCTGATCTCATCCAGCGTGACGCGGGTCAGGGAGAGTTGGAACAGATCCGGAACGATGCGCGATTGGATCGCTTGCTGCTCACAATGTTCCAGGATCTGTATGATCTTCCGCTGGTATTGCCAAGGAAGCGTAATAATCACCTTGTCCACGTCATGTTGACGTACCAGGTACGGGATCTGATCGGTATAGCCCAGTGCCTTGAAGCGACCAATATCGTACTGGCGTGCAGGATCGTCGTCGACGAAGCCGATGACCTCATAGCCCATATTCGGCTGTGCGACGATGTGGCGCATCAGCGTCCGTCCCATCTCGCCACCACCAACGATGAGGACGCGCGTCACGCCAACGCCCTCCTGCTGCATATAGCGGATCCACCACCGCAACAAGAGGCGGGCGACAGCCAGGAAGAGAACGATCAGCGCGGCCGCGTAGACGAAGATCAAGCGCGAGTAGACGTAGGTTCGATAGAAGAAGAAGAAAAAGACGACTAACAGAATACTCGTGGTCGTAGCGTTGATAATCCCGTAGAGCTCGTCGAACCACGTTGCCGAGCGTTGTCTGCGATACAACCCCTCAATATGAAGGTTGGCAAGCATCAAAACAGTCAAGATGCCCACAATAGGGAGGTAAGCGTGGAACGGTTGGTCGTAGACATCTTCCACCAAACCGCCCAGCTCCACCTCGTATCGCACCCACCATGCTGTGAAAAAAGCGAAAATAATAAGAAAGATATCCTGACCCATCAAAAGCCAGCGCAACCAATCTCCCTCAAGAACCTGGTTCCACCATTGTTTCATGACGATGTCCCTCTCAACACGTGATGGTAGACATCAACCTGTGTGGACGCACTGGCACGCCAATCGAAGCGTGCCGCCTGTACCAGGCCCTGGGCGCGGCATGCTTGTCGTGCCTCGGGATTCGTCAGGAGTGCGACCATCATCTCTGCCAGGGCCACCTCATCATCCGGCGAGACGGTTTGCCCTGCCTCTCCTACCACCTCTGCCAGACTTGTCGCGTCACTCACGATGACGGGAGTGCCGCAAGCCATCGCCTCCAGTGGCGGGAGGCCAAACCCCTCGTAGCGACTGGGGTAGACGAATAGTTCCGCTGCGCTGTACCAGAGGGCCAACTCCTCCGACGGCACGAAACCGGGAAAATGTACGCTATCTCGCAGACCGAGCCGCTCAGTCTCCGCAAAGATCTCTTCGTACCCCCAGCCTTTGCCGCCGGCTACAAGTAGCGAGACGCCGGGGACGCGCGACCGAACAGTGGCAAAGGCACGGAGTAGGGCTGGTATATTCTTCCGCGGCTCCAACGTGCCAAGGTAGAGCACGTAACGCTCTGGCAGGCCTTTTTGCACGCGAAACACATCAATCGCTGCCTTGGTCGGTGGCGTAGCGAAGCGCGGGTCCAATCCTGGGTACACCACGGTGATCTTGTCCAGCGGAACACCAAGATAGCGCGCAACATCCTGCCTCCCATGCTCGGCAATGGTGCAGATATGAGTAGCGCGGCGCGCGCTCACTGTCGTCACGGTTCGAAGATACAGTCGGTTCAGCGGTCGGAATGCCTCGGGCATGTGCAAGAATGTCAGATCATAAATCGTGATGACGCCCGGTACGGTCAACCAGAGGGGTAGCACGAAGGCCATCCCGTGCAGCAGCGCTGGCCGGACGCGCGCGACTGCGTAGGGTTGGAGCAATTGCTCCCATAGAATACGTACCGGAGGGCGACGGGTTGGCAGCGGCGTCACCCGCCGCTCGACCCCTCCCAGGTCGCCCACGTGCTCGCTTGTCCATACAATGTAACGGAAATCACCGCCAACTGACAAGTGCCGCACCAACTGGTAGATATAGTTGGAGATGCCCGCGCTGCGGTAGTTCTCCCCCAATGCCAGTAAGTGCGCGTTCAACCCGATGCGCGCACGCTCTGTCCGTCGCTCTTTCCGCTGATCGACAATCATGGCGGCGGATTATACCACAACTGAGGATCTATCAAAGGAGTGATACACCTTCCCCAATCACACTTTTGTAGACCTGTACCGTGCGTCGCGCGATGGCGCGCTGGGTAAAGCGGGTGCTGGCGCGATCGCGACCGGCGTGGGCAAGCGTATGACGGAGATCAGCGTCGATGAGGAGGCGGTGGAGGGCCTCGTGGAGGGCGACCGGATCGCCTTCGGGCACGACAAGTCCTGCATTGCCGATAACGTAGGGGATCTCGCCGCTGTCGCTCCCCACGACGACATTGCCCGAGGCCATCGCCTCGATGATGACGCGACCGAACTGCTCCTTCCAATTGGGGCGCGTAAGGGAGGGGAGGACAAAGATGTCGATCTGCTGGTAGAATGCGGGCATCTGTGTGGAGGGGAGGGGAGGATGGAAGGAAACACGATCGGCAATGCCGAGCTTTTCGGCCTGTGCCTCTAAGGAGGTGCGGGCCGGGCCGCTCCCACAGACCTCGCAGCGCCATAGTTGTTCTGTTTCTAACCTACCGAGCGCCTCCAGCAGAATGTGCAGCCCCTTTTCCTCTACCAGGCGGCCAGCGTAGCCGAAGAGGAGAGGACCTCTCTGCGAGGTGTCCAATGGCCTCATCTTGAACAGCCGTAGATCCACACCGAATTGCGGAATGACAGTGACAGGGCCACTGTAGCCTTTACATTCTAACACCTCACGCGCTTCGTTGCTACCGGCGATGGCATGGGCAGCATGCCGGAACACCCACTGTTCCATCCAACGGAAAGGAGGTGGGTACTCTCGTAGCAGGTTTTGCCATGTGAAGAAAAGGAAAGGAATTCCGCGCCGACGTGCCTGCCACCCAGCATGAAAGGTGGCAAAGTTATAGGCCTCCTCATCAATGTGGAAGAGGTCAGGCCTTACCTCATCCAATAACCGTCCCACTGTCGGATAGAAATGTGTATGGAACCAGCCATTGAGCGCGATCGGCACGACGCGTAGCTCGTAGCCCTCCGTGTGCGCACGTTCCAACGTCGTCTCGCCGCGCTCATCCTTCCACGAGGGGGGAACTGCGGCGACCAACTCCACATCTGGCTCCGCCGCCAGCGCTTCCATTTTCGTTTGGTAGGCTCCTACAACGAGGGCCTTGGAGAGGTAGAGGATTTTCATGAGCGTCGAGCAGGGAGCGGAGCGTGTGAAGCGTGAAGCGTAAAAGGATTACTGTTCCGGGTTGCCCGTTGACGAGTGTTGGTTGTCTGTGGTCGTGATGACTTTGACCAGCTTGATGCCGGGCCGGCCGTGTGCATAGAAGTTCTCGTCGCGGTCAGCAATCACGAAGCCGTGGTGCAGGTAGAAGTCGTTGGTGGCGGCAAAGTTAGGGTTGTGGTCCGCAGGCACCGTATTGAGCTGGAGGTAGTTAATACCTTGCGCTGCCAACTGTTCCTCCAATGCCTTCAGCAAGCGACTGCCGACACCCTGTGCCTGGGTTTCGGGTGAGACACCGAGCCACGACAACTCGGCGTGTTGTGCATCGACTAGATGATAGGTCAGAAAGCCGACGAGATGCTCGTCCTGCAGCGCCACGAGTCCATCGTGCTGGCGCAGATCGATCGCCAGGGCCATCTGGTCTAGCGGTTGGAACCAGGTGGCGAGCGAGCGGGCGATCTGAAGTACCTGTGGACGATCGTCCGCTGTCATGGGGCGGATGTGAATAGTCATGCTTGCTTATTTAACCACAAAGGCTCGAAGAGATGAAGAGGGCACAAATGATAGGCAGGCGCTTCTACGCGCCTTCAACAACAGACCGATAGATCTGAAGTGTCTCGATCGCACAGCGCTCCCATGAGAAATGTGCTGCCTGAGTAGGGCCTCTCGCCGCCCAGGTCGCGCGTTCCACCTCGTCTGTCATCAAGTGATCCATCGCCTCCTGCAGGGCCTGCGCGTTGTCAGGTGGAACGAGCACGGCGGCTGCGCCTGCGAGTTCCGGGAGACTGGAGACTTTGGTGGTGAGCGTCGCAGTGCCGCAGGCCATTGCCTCGAGGATGGGCAGACCGAAGCCTTCGTAGCGGGAAGGGAAGACAAAGAGCGCAGCGGCGGCCAGTAAGGGAGCTTTCTCCTCCTCCTCGATCCACCCTGTGAAGTGTACCCGTCTTTCCACTCCCAGCTCAGACGCGAGGCGGCGGGGATCGGGGGTGAAAGGCGTGTGATGTTGAGGGAGCTTGCCCGCGATTACAAGGGGCCACGCTTCCTGGCTCCGAGCAAGCGCTTCCAATAGTAACGGTACGTTCTTGCGAGTATCGAAGCCACCGAGGTAGAGCGCAAAGTGCTCTGGGAGATTGAACTTTTGTTGGACGGCGGCGACAGCATCGGGCGGTTGGGGGTGGAAACGATCATCGGCGGCGAGATAGACGGTAGTAACGCGTTCCGGCGCGACGGCAAGCAGGCGCAGGATATCGCGGCGTGAGGCATCGCTATCCGCCAGGATGTGGTCGCTATATCGCGCGGCGCGGGCGACCAGGCTCGTATAGCCCCGCACTAGGGCACTCCCTCGGTAGGCGGGCAGGATCATCGGGATCAAGTCGTGGACGGTGACGATGGTAGGTAACGTGCGGCGCAGGGGGGGCGCGAAGTAGGGCACGTGGAGCAGGTCGGCGTCGAGTGTGGCGGCCGCGCGTGGCAGAGCGACCTGCTCGAACCAGAGCTTGGCGAGGTTGGGGTTCCAGCTGTCGAAGGGGGTACGGAGGACTTCCCACGCAACATCCTTAGATGGAACGGCGCGCCGCGCCGCTGCGGCATCGGCCAGCAGCGTCAGACGAAGCCCTGGCTCCTGCCGGCGCATTGCCTCGACAAGCCGATACAGATACTGACCGCTCCCGGTAGTTGACCGCTCCCAGAAGTGGGCCGATATCGCGACGTGCATGTTCCTGCCTCTCACGCGTCTCGGTCCATGATCCGCTCCAGATCTTGCCATCCCTGCCACGCGCCTGTCGCACCCAAGGCTTCAACATTGGCAGCGCCTGCCGCACTAGCCCATCGGAGAGCATCGGAAAAGCGATTGCCGCGGGCAAGGGTGGCAAGTAGGGCAGCGGCGAAGGCATCGCCTGCACCGGTGCTGTCTACGCAGGTGGCGGGGAAAGCGCGGAGGGTCAGAGGACCTCGTTCCCCCACGACGTGGCACCCCTCGTCGCCCTGTTTGAGGATGACGGTGCGCGCGCCACGCGAGAGGAGGAAATCAAGCATGGCATCTGGATTGGTTTCGCCCGTCACCTTCTCGCCCTCATCTTCATTAAGCAGAAGGAGGTCGAGGTGGGGGAGGAGTGGGTAGAGGGTCTCGCGCCGCTCGCGGGCCGAGCCGCCGACGGTATCGAGACTGGTGAGGACGCCACGTCGTTGTGCCTCGGCCAGTCGGGTGGCTAGTGTGCCGTCCTCGAGTCCGGGCGCGGCGAAAAAGCCGCCAATGTGTAGGGCGAAGGCGCCTTCTAGCGCCTCCGAAGGGAGCATCGAAGGGGTGAGATGGTGGTTTGCACCAGGCGTGGAGATGAAGCGGCGCTCCCCCTGGCTGTCCACCAACACGATCGTCACAGCTGTTGGGACATCCGGTATCTGCCTGACGAGCGATGTGTTGATGCCACGCTGTTGCCAAGCTTCCAGCAGGGCTCTGCCGAAGGCGTCCTGTCCCACACAGCCAACCAGATGGGTATCTACGCCAAGCCGTGCCAGAATGGTGGCGGCATTGCCCGCGCAACCACCGGGATGAAAGGCGACTGACTCCGGGTGAAGGGAACCGACGCGTGGAAGCTCATCCACGGGCCGGGCCACAACATCGGCGACGACATTGCCCATCACGACGATCCTAGGTTTATTCATAGTCCTCCTCTCTTTCACCACTGCATCACCCACTCGGCAATCGTACGATAAAGGGTCCGGCGCAGGGAGGTGCGCTGTGGGCCGGGAAGATGGAGTGAGTATTCGTTTTGCGCCAGCAGCACGTTGTCTTGCCACAACTCTAAACATAGAGGCGACTGGAGGTCGAATTGAGGCAGGGCAAGCTCTGCAACGCGGCGGGCGCTATGCGCTGGCAGGGTGAGGGCTGCGGACCAGAGGCAGCGATCGTGTTGGAGGAGGCGAGCCTCGCAATCGGGAAACTCCGTGGCGAGGTCGTTGATAGCCCAGATGGAACGTGGGATGAGGGCCTGCTCCCAGTCGAACTCGAGTGAGAGGAGCAGGGGATTGTACCAGTGACGTAATCCTTCCGCCGCTTTCTTTGGGATGCTGTAGTAGTCGATAAGGGCCCAGGAGATGGCTGGCCACGGTTCATTCCATTGCCAGATGGCCACGCCGCCCGCACCCCCTGCCTTACGACGCCGCATCTGCTCGACGGCGAGCTGGACACCGAGAGCCTGTGCGATTTGTGAGGCCTCGAGGAAGGCATCGAGGTCAAGAAACGGCAACGGCGACGCTTGAGCTACACCAAAAAAACCTTCGCGTTGCGGCCGCTCTGTGTAGCGGTACAGCTTCGCTAGTTCGGCATGGTGGAGCTCCCACAACTCGTTGGGGGGCCAGAGCGCATCAGGAGGCAGGAAGCGTTCAAGGGAGGCGCGGACGGGCGGGGCCTGTAGGCCGAATTCGCTCAGGAACGGTGCCGTCTCCGCCAGATAGGTGTGAAGCGGGGCATACCCATGCCAGACATGCCAGTTGTGGCGATCGCCGGTACCGGGCGAGGGATGGAGGAAGGGTCGCGTGTCCTCTGTCTGCACAACCTCTTCCAGCGTATCGACGAGCGGACGATTGCGGTGGTAGGAATACTCGTTGCCCGCGCACCAGAGCGCGATGGAGGGGTGATGACGCAACTCGCGCACCATCGCCGTCGCCTCCCGCTCCGCTATGCTCAGGAAAGCATCATCACGCGGAAGGTGGTCCAGGAAGACACAGGCAAAAGGAAACTCCTGCCAGACGACAAGACCTAGCTCATCGCACACCTCGTAGAAGTCGCGGCGCTCACGGCCCCCACCGCCCCAAACGCGCACGAAGTTGACACCTCGCTCCCTCGCCATGCCCAGCAACGTCTCGTATCGCTCCCGCGCCACGGTGCCTGGAAGGATGTCGCACGGTACCCAGTTCACACCCCGCGCGAAGAAGGGTTGCTCGTTCACGGTGAGTTGCATCTTGTTGAGAGTCAGGACGCGGATGCCGGTCCGTGTCCGTAGAGCGGGGAGCGGGGAGCGGGGAGCGTTATCAAGGATACGGACTGTGAGATCGTACAGGTTGGGGTCGCCCTGCTCCCAAGGGTGCCAGAGGTGGGCTTCAGGAATCGTGAGTGGGAAGGTGACATCATTGGTACCCTCGTCAAGGAACCGTTCGACCGTTACCTCGCCGCCTGTACCGTCGAAGTTGTGGGGATCCCAAGTGAGAGAGACAACAACCTCTTGAGCTTCTGCTGCGTCGACTATCAAGGTAATGGTTGTTTGCGCAGTGACTGTTGTACTTGTACGACCAGGACAGTCACCCATGCCTGCCCCCACGCCTTCCGCTTCCCGCTGCCCGCTCCCCGAGCCGTTCCGCTCCCCGCTCCCCGCCCCCCGCTCCACGGACCACTCTCCAATCTCCAATCCCCTCACCGCCACAGGCCCACTCACCTCCACCCACACCCCTTCCCAGAGGCCGATGGCCGGCAGGGTGGGTGCGAAGTCCCAACCGGCTTGCATGGGGGGACGAAGGAGGCGGAGGCGGGGGTGGTAGGGGCGGATACTGGCTTTGCCTGGCTGGACGAGGCGGGTGATCGGTGCGAGGAGACGCTCCCACCAGCGCCACTCCGGCTCGGGCCAGGCATCAGCGCCCCACAGCCGTGCGGCGATACGATGCGTCTCCAGGGTGCCACCGCTGATCAGGTAGGGCGTGATCTCCACAGTGTGACGGGAGAAGGCACCCTCGTGGTGGGCGAGCAGGTGGTCATCGAGCCAGAGAGTGGCGAGGTAGTCGATGCCATCGAAGTGGAGGAAGGCCCGCTCGCCAGGCTGGAGCGCCAGCGCAAACTCGCGCTCCAGCCACCAGTCGTAGCCATCCACCCAGCCCGCCTGCGTGATGTTGTCGCCAACGTAGAGATCAGGAAGCTGCCCCGCACGCATCAGAGCGGCGTGGACGTTGCCCGGCACGGTGGCGGCGAGCCACTCGCTGCTGCGAGCGCGATCGTCGCCACGAAAGTTGAGCGGCTGCTGAGGCACGCGACCAAGCCACCACGAACCGCCGAGATCGACTATCGAAGACATCACATTCGTTTAGGATAGACGAAAAGCGGGGTGTGAGTAAAACACCCACACCCCACTCATCTTTCTTCGTCGTTATGCTTAAGCAGCTTCGCTCTTTGACTCGCTTTTCGACTCGCTTTTCGACTCGCTCTTTGACTCGCTCTTTGACTCGCCCTTTGACTCGCTCTTAGCTTCGCTCGTCGACTCGCTCTTGGCGCCCTCTTCGCTCTTGGCTGCCGCTTTTCCGTTTGTGCTGTCCGCTTTGGAATCCTTGATGTACCACCCCGAGCCCTTGAAGATGATCCCTGCCGGTGTGAAGACGCGGCGCACCCCTTCGTGCCCTTCCGGGCAGATCCGTAGTGGATCGTCGCTAAATCTCTGAAATGCCTCGAAGTTGGAATCACACGTCTCGCAGTAATACACGTATGTCGGCATCCCTGTCCTCCTAGACCGATATCACTTGTTCCGAACCCAGCAAACCGTGTGCCTCTGACGCTGTCGAGGCGGGATTGTAACATAGCTCTTGCCCTGCTGTCAACCCGATTTGGCACTCTATGCGTGACTGTGCTAATTAGGCGCTGCGTTCCCGCCCATCAGTTGGTGTCCTGGAGAGGCGTGGGGGGGCGAGGTAACGGTGGCGGTTTTGCGCCACTACCAGATCGGCGAGCATGCCCAGCATGGTAATGAGAACGGCCACCACCAGAATAATCACATCGGCCTCTCGAATATCCTGCCAGACGATGATGTCGTAGCCCATCTTGATGAAGCCCAGGAGGAAGATGAACAAGCTGACAGGCAGGAAGACCTTCAAAGGATTGAAGTAGGTGAGTGCGCGGAACACGAGAGACAGGTAGTTGTAGGTATCGCGCACGGGATGAAAGGTGCTTTTTCCGATGCGTGGATAGTAATCGATGGGGACGTACGTGACCAGGTAGCCATTGGCAAGCATGGCCAGCGTGATGGTACTGACCCAAGAATGGGTATTGGGCAGAATGCCCAGGAAACGTAACGCGACATCCCGACGGAAGGCGCGCAGCCCGCTGTTTAGATCGGGGATGGGCGCACCGGTCATGAAGGAGGCGAGGCGGCGGATGAACTCTTTTGTCGGGGTGCGCAGCCAGCGGAGCGTGCCCTTCTCCTGACGTCGTGCCCCCACGACCATGTCGTACCCCTCACACACCTTCTCGATGAGCTTGGGCATATCCTGGTTCGGGTAGGTACCGTCCGCATCGGTCATAACGACGATCTCGCCCCGTGCGTAACGGACGCCGGTCGAGCGCGCGCCGCCCGTGCCCTTGTTGTAGCTGTGGCATAGCACGACGGCCCCGAGCGATTGGGCAATCTCAGCCGTGCGATCGGTCGAGCCATCGTCGACGACGAGGAGCTCCCAGGGATAGCCCGCCGCGTCGAGCGTCTCGCGGATCACCTCGATATCATTCTGGATCGCCAACTCCTCGTTGTACGCCGGGATCACGACCGACACCAGAGGATCGGGGTGGTTCATCGTCGCTCGCTGTTCAGGTTACACTTCCTCACCGAAGGTCGAACTGACCCGGCGGAAGAACCATGCACCTATGAGGAAAATGATCAAGGCTGTCAGCCCGGTTCGGAGGAGGAAGTAGATTTCTGGCTCCGCCGGCGAGTAGTAGATCGGGGCCTGGTCGGGAGGGTACTTGAGCACTCCATAAACTACAGTTCGGTAGGAATCGACGATGCTAGCCATCGGGTTCAGCCAGCGAACCAGGCGTTCGACCGGCACCACGATGCCCATGATGGTCGCCTCCCGTTGGATCAGTTCCATCGGGTAGAAGACAGGGGATAGAAAGAAAAGACCCAGGATGGCGACATCCAACACCATGACCATGTCACGGTAGAAGACGGTCAAAGCGCTGAGTATCAAGCTAAGGCCTAGTAGGAGTAGCAACTGGATCGCAAAGATAAGCGGCAGCCAGAGCAGGTGCTCGGTGAAACCGATGCCGCTCAAGATGAGAAAGAGGGCAAGCGGGATGAGACTCAGCAGGAAGTTGACCGAGTTACTCAGAACGGTCGAGATGGGTAGTGCCTCGCGCGGAAAGTATACCTTCTTGATCAGATGACCGTTCGCAACGATCTGGTTAGCCGCGCTTATAACCGTACCGGAGAAAAAGTTCCATGGCAACAGGCCTGCCAGAAGAAACACAGAGAAGTGGGGGATATTCTGGGGTATCATGACCGTGAACGCGAAGGTAAAGACCAACATCATGAGAAGCGGGTTCAACAGCGACCAGAGGATGCCAAGCACGCTGTTCTTATAGCGCACTTTCAGATCACGTACGGTCAGGTTATAGAGCAAGTCCCGGTAGCGCCAGAGATCGCCAAGATAGGCCATCAAGCCACGGCGACTGCTAAACGTTGTTTGAGGTAACGTAGTCATAGGACAGTCCGGTTGTTCTATCCGTCACACAAGAACCGCCACGAGGCGATCTCGCGGCGGAGCGTCTACAAGCGGTTGATTGAGTGAAGCTAAAGTATGCCATAGGTGAGCGTGAAATGTGAAACGTGAGACGTCACTCCACTACCTCACGATAAAGCGGCTCGATCTCATCCACCTGCTCCTCGAGCAAGCGAACGGGATGAATGCCAGCTCGTAGCTGCGGGAGGAGGTTGGGCTCATCGAGTAGGCGGCCGAGCGCGGCACGCAGGGTGAGTGGGTCGCCGGGCGGCACGAGTAGTCCATCAATGCCATCGCGCACGCGCTCGCTGAGCGCGCCAAGATCAGAGGCGATCACGGGGAGACCCACCGCGAACGCTTCCTGGATAACGAGCGCCGCCGTCTCGTACCAGAGGGAGGGAACCACCAACACGTCGAAGCGGGCAAGCTCCTTCAATAGCTCGTCGTTTGGGAGGCGTCCTCTGAAGTGGATGCCGGAATGCCGTGCGAGCGCTCGTAGCTCCGACACGTATTGGGGAAACACGTCCAGGTCACCGAAAATGGACAGGTGCACTTGCTCCTCGGGTAGGCCATTCATCGCCTCGACCAGAACGTGAACGCCCTTTTGCCGCGCGATCCCACCGACGTAGGCGATGCAAAGCGTTCTCTGTCCCGGATCTGGACGGCTTTCCAACCCCTTCGCATTTGGCGGCAACGCGATCCCATGAGGGATGACCTGGACCTTCTCAACAGAGAAACCCATGCGTTCGTAACTGTCACGCGTGAAGTCCGTGGGCGCGATGAGGCGCTGTGCCTGCTGGAGGATGGGGTGCAGCTGTTGATAACGATAAGCAAAGAGGGGCGCGAGGGCGGGCGCAAGCCATAATTGACTCACGCCAGCGCGCGCTAGGGCACAGCGTCCACAATTGAGCCACCAATCTGGACCGTCGCATATCTCCTCTCGGTCATTGGTCAGGAGCTGCGCGTTGGCGCAGCCCCACCAGTAGTCGTGTAGCGTGACGACGTAGGGAATGTCGCGCTGGCTCATCTCATGAGCGAGCGCGACAGGCAGCCCCATCAAGTGGTGGATGTGAACGATTTCCGGCTTCATCTCCTCCAGCACCCGCTCAAAAAACGCCGCGACCGTTGGGGCATGGAACGTCGCGAGAAGGCGACCCGTCGGCGAGAGGGCCCCATCACGAGCGGCCCACACGCGGACCCCCTGCTCCTCCCAAGATTCCAGCCCCCTCCCCTCCGCACGCTGGCGGAAGAATACCCCAACCTCGTGTCCGCGCCTTGCCAGCTCTCGTGCCACACTCTGCGTATGCAACTCCACACCGCCAACATCATCCGGTGGGTATTGGTGGACGAGATGAAGAATCCGCATTTCCTTATATCCATGGCCCGTCGTCAATGGGCCGAGCCTGATAATGCAATGCCCCCTCTAGAACAAGGTACTGCATGTTGTGTAGAGCGATGATGCGCTCCGCACTCCGATCAGTCCGCACTCGGCACTCCGCATTCCGCACTTCTATAGAGCCTTTCCACCTGCCGAACCTTTCGATCCCAAGTGTGACGAGCATAGACCTTTGCCTCGCCGCGCGCTCCCATCTCCGCCGCCACCTCTGGGTTATCCAAGAGATAGATAATGGCATCACTCAGCGCGGGCACATTGCCGAAGGGGACCAGCAGGCCGTCGTGCTGGTGCTCGATGACGTCCGTGATGCCCCAGGTACGCGCGCCGATCACCGGCTTGCGGTAGAGCCATGCTTCCAGGTAGACGATGCCGAAGGAGTCGGTGCGCGAGGGCATCACGAACAGATCGGCGGCGGCGAGCGCATCCTTCTTTTCCTGCTCTTCTACCGGCCCCAGCACGCGGATGCGCTCACGGTCAGCAGGGGGAAGGCCCTGTAAGAAACGGTTGAAGGGCTCCAGGAGCGATCCAATCAGTACTAGCTCCACCTCGTGCCCGGTCCGCCACAAGCGTCGCACGGCTTCCACGGTGTGCACCGTGCCCTTATCGTAGGACATGGAAGCGATCGAAAGGAGCATCGGCCCTTCGATGCGGTGCTGGCCGCGGAAACGAGCTGCGTCGCCACCGAGCACCTCACCCGGTTCGACCCCCGGCCCTACCACCTCGATGCGGTCGCTCTCCACTCCCTGTTCTATGTAGAACGCCTTCTCGGTCGGTGTCTGTGCGACCACCATATTACTGGCACGGACCAAGTCCAATTGGTGACGCATCGTGTAGAAGCGACTCAACGCATCCTGGGCTGGGGCAGGACCCGCGCCGAGGTGAGTCAGAGGATAGAGGACAAAGGGAATACCTCGCTTGCGGGCGAAGCGGAGCCCCGACTCCAACAGCGGCTCGAAACAGATCGTCATCCCGGCAACCAGGTCGAACGATTGCTCCGTTCGCTCCAACCACTTCCATAGATCCGGCACCCAGGGCGTAAAGCGGGCAAGCCGGTGGAGCGCCGCCGCCGGTACCGGTTGAATGTGAGAGAGGATCCAGAGCAGGCGCCGTATTGCGGGGTAGGCGAGCGGGGCGAGCGGCGGATGACGTACAGGGAAGCGCTGGATGCGTAACCCCTGCTCGTAGCTTTCTGGCTGTAGCACGCGGCGACGCTCTGGCTCCCAGAACAACTCAAAGTCTAATGCATCGGTCGTCGCGATGGTCACCTCATGACCAGCCTCGGCAAGATACGTCGAGATCTTGCCGAGGTGCATCTCCGCCCCGCCATGGGCGGGCCAGAAGCGTTGGATCAGATGTAGAATGCGCACGAATAAGGTTCTACCATAGTTTCTATGCACAAACAAAAGCAACCAATTGACAGGTCAAAATAACCCGTTCGCGTGGTTGTCGGAGGAGCGGGAGTTATGATACACTGCGGGCCGGTTTCGACCTTAACCTACGATTCGACAGAAATGGAAGTGATTATACTAATAGGAAGTGTTGATATCCAGGCC